>CAZTFV010000046.1:0-9052 GCA_964613075.1 uncultured Gammaproteobacteria bacterium
AGTCAAAGTAGATGACATGCGATTCATCGGAAAAGACAACAAACATCTGAAGCTGGTTGTTTCTCAAAAAAATCCAACCCCACGTCATTCTGGCCCCTCACCCAAACCCTCTCCCTCAGGGAGAGGGATACAGGGTATGTTTGAGTGCGTGGCTTTCGGGATGGGGGATAGGACAAATGAGCTAAAGCCCGGAAGCACTATTGATGTTGTGTATACAATTGATGAAAACAATTGGAATGGAAACAAAAAGTTGCAGTTAAAAATAAAAGACTTTAAATAAAAATCATTTATTTTATTTCCTTATCTCTGCCCCTCTCCGCATTCTTTGATATCTATCTCTAACCTGCGCTGCAGTAAGCTCTACAATCGTACCCCACTGTGGCATACCATTTCCTAGTTCCATCGTGCGTAGAATATTTTGTTCTACTCGTCCTAGTGGTAGAATACCCGTCCCAACTAAATTTCCTGCTCTGCGGGCAATAGTCCTCTGCACGTCATCTGGTGCACCGTAGTTTTGCAACATTTCAGCTAATGGACCAACTGGTTTTGCCTGCATTCCTAAGTCTCTTGTGCTTAATGGAATTCCAGGTCTCGCATCTATTGATCTATTTCCCAATTATTTTTACCTCCTCTCAATAAAAAATCTCCTCTTTTGGAGGAGATTGGTTTACGCGTGTTTGTTACGCAATCTCCTCAGCCTTTAAGGCTAAAGAAATGGTACCAACAAAATTGTGAAAATAAAACGTTCATTATTATAGGATTTATTATATTACAAAGGCTCATCTCTTGTCAAGATGGAATTTTCCATGTATGATACGAGGCAAGCTGAACTTGGTTTGGTCAAAAGGTTTGGGTAAAGCTGCTAGTATGGTAAAGGGTTTAGTTTAAAGGGAAAAACTACATCTTAAGACTATACCCATACGAGTAGCGACAACTAAACCTTTATACCATAACAAGAGATCCTTCGCTATTACTCAGGATGACTATGGATAGATCACTTATCACTGATTGTTTAAAAAAGGTTGGTGAGGAAGTGAAGGTCGCCGGGTGGGTACAGACTGTCAGGGCGCATGGGAAAATCGCATTTTTTGATCTTCGCGACCGATCTGGACTCCTCCAGATTGCCGCCTTCAAACCTGAAATCGTAAAACAAATAACTTGTCTTGGTTCTCAAGATGCAGTTGAGGTATATGGTAAAGTAAAACAGCGGGAAGAAAGATACATTAACAAAGAAAATCCAGTCGGCACAATTGAACTTGAAGCGGAAAATGTAACTGTACTTCATAAGGCTGAGGAAATGCCATTTGATATGGGCGGAAAAGAACTTCACCTTGAACTGCCCACCCTTCTTGATTACCGTTCTTTAACTCTTAAGCATGATACTGTTCGGATGATTTTTATTATTCAAGCTGCTTTAGCTGAGGAATTTCGTAAAGCCGCACGGAAGCTTGATTGTACAGAGATATTTGTTCCGACCATTGCTTCGGGAGCCACAGAAGGAGGATCGGAAGTATTCGAGGTTAATTATTATGGGCACAAGGCCTTCATGACACAAAGTCCGCAGCTTTATAAGCAAATTATGGTCGGTGTTTTTGAACGTGTTTTTACTATCGCAAAAGCCTATAGAGCAGAACCGTCAGTGACAACCAGACATCTCTCAGAAGCAACGCAAATGGATATTGAAATGGGATTTATTGAAAGGTTTGAAGAGCTGCTTGATGCACTTGAATTCGTGGGCTGCGAAATGATAAAGCATGTTTCTGAGCAACATTCTGAAATTCTTAAGAAATTTGGTGTAGAAAAGCCATTGGTTCCAGCCAGAGTCCCAAGGCTTACCCTCAGGGAGGCGCAAGAAATTGTCACAAAAAGAACCGGCAGGGATTTGAGTCGCGAGCCAGATCTTAACCCGGAGGATGAGAAAGAAATTTGTGACTGGGCCAGAAAAGAGCACGGATCAGATTTTGTGACGATAACGCATTTCCCCACAAAAAAACGAGCGTTCTATACTATGCCTGACCCTAAGAACCCTGAATACAGCTTGTCATACGATTTACTTTTCAGGGGACTTGAGATTTTGAGCGGGAGCCAGCGCATCCATGAGTATGCAGTGCTTGTTGAGAAAATGCGGGAAAAGGGCATTGATCCCAAGAATTTCGGCATGTATTTGATGGCTTTTCAATATGGCATGCCCCCCGAAGGAGGGTTTTCTTTTGGGCTTGAACGCCTTACAATGAAATTACTGGAATTAGGAAATGTTCGGGAGGCGTCACTCTTCCCGCGTGATATGGAGCGTGTTGATGAAAGATTCTCGCAAAGCACTCAAAAACAAGAAAAATCAACCAACTAACTTTCTCCTCCATTTTATTTTGCTTTTTTTGCTGCCGGTTCTCCTGCTTTTGACGCTTGGTGTTTTGTATTTTTTTGATCGATCGTACAGAAGGCAACTTGAAAGCGCGGCGCATCCGCCAGATGTCTCCCAATACACACTGACAGCCTATCCTTTTTACAAACAGCCATTTTCACCGTACGTCTCAGCTCATGCAGCACTTGTTATGGAAGATTCCTCAAAAGTAGCGCTTTTTGCTAAAAATCCAAATAGTCGTTTTCCTACAGCCTCAACGGCAAAAATAATGACTGCACTTGTCAGTCTTGAGTATTTTAAACCGCAAAGTATATTACATGTTGTATCGGACAGGGTTGAAGGGACTGTGGTTGGAATAAAAAAGGGAGAAACATTTTATTTTGAGGATCTTCTCTATGGAATGATGTTGCCATCGGGGAATGATGCGGCATTTGCGATTGCGGAGAATTACCCGGGCGGTGTACCCGCTTTTGTTAAGAAGATGAATGAAAAAGCTGCGTTGCTTCATTTGGTTAATACCCGTTATGTTGATCCGGCGGGACTGGACGATACAGGTAATTTTACAACGGCATTTGATCTAGCCAATCTTTCATCCTACGCTTTGAAAAATCGTCAACTTGCAACCGTTGTGTCAACAAAACAAAAAATAATCAGCACGATTGATGGAAAGGATAGATACGAAATAAGTAATTTGAATAGGTTGCTCGGGATAAATGGCGTGACTGGGTTGAAGACCGGATTTACGCAAGTAGCGGGAGGCGTGCTTGCGACATCCAAGCTTGAGAAGGGACATACATTTCTGATCGTGGTTATGAAAAGTCAGGATCGTTTTTATGATACGGAGGCTTTACTATCACTTGTTGCCAATAATGTCGATTATTATCAGCCGGTTTTCCGCATAGACTATTGATTGCGAATTTCTACCCGCCTACTCCTGTTTTATCCAATCATTTTGCACTGCTGAGACGTAGGCGAAGAATGAGTTGTCTTCATTGATAAACACATAAATTGGCATCAGATAGTCTTGTATGTCATCTCCGGAATAATACGCAAGGTACACGTCTCTTATTGAAATTTCAGAATCCCGTGTGAATTTTGCGGCAATATATGCTTTGCCGTTTTCCAGCTCATCAAATGCTTCTTGGGTTGTTTTGATGGGGTAATCAGAAGGATTGGCAGAATCAATAGTATGATGATAATAATTTGCCTCAACAACCTGCTGCCTACTTCCGGTTACTGTGCCTGAGAGAAGCACATTGATGGACGAGGATGGGGGATTGGGGTATTGAATGGGTAAGTCATCGATAGATTTTTGATAGAGATCCACTCTTACAATTTGAGCAGACGCCTCACTTGTTGCATCAACGAGCGTTCTTCCTTGTATTGTCAAGAATTTTACTTGTGACAGGCTGGTATCCATATCATCTGGAAAATGCTGCATGCTTCTGAAAAATTCAACCGCTTGCGTTTTTGCTGATTCCTCATCTGGTAAAGATCGCGCTTCCTTTACAGGTGCGGATGAGAAATAGTTGGATCGTAATTTAAAATTATCGGTTACGATATCCATTTCAATTGAGCGGCCAAGACCGCTAGCGCTATCCCAGCGATAGAGATTGTCGCTTATCAGAATTTCTTTTCCGCCAAAGCCGGCTCCGGCGACCTGGGCCTTTGCATCGGCAAGATCATTCAGTCGGAGCCTTTCATTTATAATCTGATAGACATCTGCCCGATCACCCAGGTCAGGAAGCGTTGCATCAACCGTGTCGACAACATAGCTTAATGCTTCATCAGTTATGTTTTTAGGGAAGGCGATGGCAGGTAATTCTCCGAATTCTGCTTTCGGTAATACCTGTTTTTCCGGGATGAGACTCAGGAGAAAGCGGATTGCAAATACAAGGATAACTATTCCCACGACTGCGATAGCTGCCAACTTGAGAAATTTTTTGGTTGACTCGGTAACATTGTGTAGAGACGCCATGTCTTGGTACGTGCAGAAAATGCACGTACCTTGAGTATAAAGAAAACTTTCTGTACAATGCAAATGACTATGGTACGAACTCGTATTGCACCAAGCCCGACAGGGTACCCTCATATAGGCACTATCTATCAAGCGCTGTTTGATTATGCTTATGCTAAGAAAAACAAAGGACAGTTTTTGGTCCGTATTGAGGATACTGATAGAGAACGGTTTGTCCCGGATGCCGAAGAAAAACTTTTTATAGCACTTGATTGGTTTGGTCTTACAGAAGATGAAAGCCCACGAAAAGGTGGAAAGTATGGTCCGTACCGACAATCTGAGCGATTAGAGGTTTATCAAAAGTATGCTCAAGAACTTCTTACGAAAGGATACGCGTATTATTGTTTCTGTACTCGAGAACGCCTTGAAGAAATGAGAAAAAAACAGCAACAAGAAAAAAAGCTTGTCATGTATGATAAGCATTGTCGAAGCATCCGAATGGATGAAGCAAAACAGCGAGTCACAAATGGTGAAACACATGTTATCAGGATGAAAATCCCTGAGAGTACAAAGCTTACCTACAAAGATGAAATTCGCGGTGAAATTACGGTTGATTCAAATACAGTTGATGATCAGGTAATCGTTAAATCAGATGGATTCCCCACCTATCATTTAGCAGTTGTCGTTGATGATCACTTGATGGAGATCACACATCTCCTCCGCGGTCCCGAGTGGCTTAGCTCAACACCAAAACATTTTCTGCTGTATGATTATTTTGGCTGGGAGAAACCTCTGTTTTTTCATACGCCACTGCTTTCTAATCCTGATCATTCGAAATTATCCAAGCGACATAGTCACACGAGCGTCAGTTGGTATCAAGAAGAAGGGTATTTATCTGAAGCGATTCTTAATTTCTTGGCTCTTCTTGGGTGGAGTCATCCGGAAGAGGAAGAAATTTTCTCCCTCGATGAATTTATACAACTGGTTGACTTAAAAGACCTAAAACCTGTTTCGCCGATTTTTGACCTACAGAAATTAACCTGGATGAATCAGCAATATATTCAGCATTTATCCGATCAGGAATTACTGAGCAGATTAAAAGCATTTTATCCAGTTCTTTCTGAAAAGAATGAGACTTTCCTTGGCGCACTTATGCCGCTCGTTAAGACAAGAATGGAGACGCTGAAAGATTTTGTAGATCTTACTGATCATTTTTTCAATCCTCCTAAGATACATATCGAGAGCAAACAAGACAAAGTTCTTGCCACTGATCTGGCGGAGTCACTTAGAAAACTGTCTGAATGGAAAAAAGAGGCTATCTTTTCTGCTTTTAAAGCTATTATGCAGCAGCATTCTGTTCGGATGCCGATGCTCTACAGACTATTCACAGGTAAAGAAAAAGGCTTGCCGCTGCCCGAATCACTGGAAATCCTTGGTAGGGAACAAACGCTCGCAAGATTAGCCGTATGAGAATCATTGCCCGTATTATTTCGGATATCTTTAATCCCGTGGTGCTTCTTTTTCCGCTTCCTTATCTCTTGGTGTTGCGCTCAACAACTGATGCTACGTATTCTTTTCGCTGGGCTTTTCTTTCATGGTTGTTCCTGATCTTTTTTTGCGTGCTCGTTATTTACCTTGTCAGAAAAAAAATTTTCAGCGATTTAGATGTGTCAAAGAGGGAGGAGCGCCCGTTGCTCTTTCTTCTGGCGAGCGTGATTACAATTGCCTATTCTTTCAGCGTTTTTCTCCTTAACGGTCCGCGGGTGTTGATGGTAACCGCTTTAGGAATACTTGCTGGACTCCTGCTGCTAAGCCTGATCAATTCTCGTATCAAAGCCAGCATTCATGTCGCTACTGTTTCGGCGCTTTTATTTACTATTGGCATAGTATATAGTGGAATATATCTTGGGTTATTATTGTTAATACCTGTTGTTGCATGGGCAAGGGTAATAACGCATAGGCATACTGTTTCAGAAGTAGTCATCGGAAGCATTTTCGGAAGTTTACTAACATTACTGATGTATATTCTGGTTAAGCTTGTATTTGTGATGTAACTCATGCTAAACGTACAACAATTATACCGTTCCTTTTTGTATGCATTTGAAGGCTTGCAGTATGCATTGCAAAATGATCAAAATCTGCGAATACATTTCGTCATCGCAGGTATCGTCATAATTGCTTCCCTTTTTTTGAACGTTTCACCATTTGAGATGGGAATTTTGGGTATCATGATTCTTCTTGTGATTATCACTGAGATGATGAATACGTCAGTTGAGAAAATGGTGGATCTTATAACAAAAGAGCACAGAATAGAGGCAAAGATTGCAAAGGATGTCTCATCGGGGATGGTTTTTGTTGCCGCGTTCGGATCGGTAATTATCGGGATACTTATTTTTGTCCCATATATCCTGCGTTTATTTCGTTAGGTTTATTCATTTTCCTGTGCAGCATTTATTTTGTCTTTCAGTTCTGTATAGCTTGATCGCAATACCACTCTTCTGCCATTGAGAAAAAACGTCGGTGTACCGTTGACTCCTAAAGCCAACCCATCGTTTTTGTCCTGAGTAATTTTTTGGCTGTACTTTTTGCTCTTAAGAGAGTTGCGAAAGTTGTCTGTGTCAAGTTGAAGTTTTTCCGCGTAGCTTAAGAAGATAGTAAGCGGGTTGTCACTTTCACTCCATTCGGCCTGGTTCTCATAGAGAAGACCATGCATTTCCCAATACTTTCCCCGCTCGCCGGCTGCTTCCGCAGCTTCTGCCGCTGCCTCTGCATTTTTATGCCCGGGAAGGGGGAAGTGGCGAAAAACAAAAGTGATTTTTCCCTTGTTCTCCTCAAGTATTTCTTTTATAACAGGATGTACTGTGCCGCAGGCAGGGCATTGATAATCGCCGAATTCAACAAGCGTTACCTTTGAAGAACCGGAGGAGATTGTATTGCTGTCTTCCCGTATCAACACCTGAGCATCAACGAGCTGTTGATTCCCATTTTGTGTGACCTGCCTACCGCTTAAGAAAAAGATAGCTCCCGCAACTATCGTGATCGTTGTAACGCCGATTCCGATTAGTACTTTTGTTTCCTGCGTCATTTCTTATGTGCCTTTCTATAAATGAGCATACAGATTGTAATTATCGTAAAGGCAGTGAGGGACATGATGGGGATTGTGATAAAACCAAAATATCCGGTGTACTTCACCGTGCAGGATGCAGCAAGCGTGCAAGGTGCGATGGATTCGGGTAAGATCCCCTTTTGCAGTAATACATGGTAGAGCGCAATTAATCCGCCGAGGATACTCATAGGCAACACATATTGGTATAATTCTTTATCGCGACGTAGAATTCCTACCGCGATAATTATTGTAAGCGGATACATCAGAATTCGCTGGTACCAACATAGCGTGCAGGGAGTAAAATGCCTGATTTCGCTATAATACAGACTTCCGAGCGTAGCAACGATTGCTTGAATGAGGGCAGCATAGACAATGTATTTTTCAAGTCCTGTTTTTATGTCTGTATTATAGCTAATTTTTTTTTGACCCGAATTTTTCATACTATATAAACTCCCAAATCGGTTTCCTGTCGGATTTGAATAGCAAGAATATCCATACAGTAATAGCGATTAATACACTTTTCCAAAGTTTCGTATGTGATTTTTGTCACAGCATTTTTCTTTTTGAAATGCTTCGTCCGGCTCAACTCTCTTCTCAGAAAGGGAACATTTCTGTTAGAATATTATTCTATGGAGCTGCTTTTTATTGTTCTTACTATTTTGGGTCTTTCACTGTTTGAAATCATAACCAGTGTTGACAATGCGATAATCAATGCCGAAGTTCTCTCAGGGATGAGTCAAAAGGCGCGAAGATGGTTTTTGCTTTGGGGGTTTCTCTTTGCCGTTTTTGTTGTCCGGGGTCTTTTACCTTTTTTAATTGTTTTATTAACTAATCCTCAGATCGGACCTTTGGGTGTACTATTTGGCATATTTAACAACGATCCGTATATTGTTGAGGCAATTGAGCAGACTTCGCCGTTGCTGCTTTTGGCTGGGGGTGTTTTTTTAATTTTTCTTTTTTTTAACTGGCTTTTTCTTGAGCCGAAAAATTTCGGGCTTAGGAGCGAGCGCTTTTTCCAAGCGCAGGGAGCCTGGTTTTTCGCGATTGTTTCCATTCTGCTCACGATAACTGTCTGGCTATCTATGCAGAAAGACCCCATGCTGGGTTTTGCGGCGGTTGTCGGATCGACGGCGTTTTTTATTATTCATGGATTTCGACAATTTGCAGAAGAGCAGGAGCGGAAAATGCTCAACGGAACGATGTCGGATTTAAGTAAGGTAGCATACCTTGAAGTATTGGACTCAACATTCTCAATTGATGGGGTGATCGGCGCCTTTGCTTTCACCTTTGCTGTACCACTGATCCTTCTTGGGAATGGCCTTGGGGCACTGGTACTTCGGAAATTAACGGTCAGCAGTATTGAGCGAATTAAGCAATATAAGTATTTGAAAAACGGTGCAATGTATTCCATTCTTTTTTTGGGAATAATCATGGTGTTGGATAGCTTCGGATTCGAGATTCCTCCGTGGTTGTCTCCTATTATCACATTCGGGACCGTCGGATACTTTTTCTATAAATCAAAATTGGATCTTGAAAAGATGCGTGCTGCACTGGAAAAGTAGTCGTTCAGGATTTTACAAAAAGTTTATTGTTCGAGCTTGCCCCGTACCGTTCTGGTACAGGGCTT
>CAZTFV010000047.1:0-8951 GCA_964613075.1 uncultured Gammaproteobacteria bacterium
TTAAAACATTTTACTTCCTAATTTCGCTTTGTGCGTTGGCATAAGTAAGACTACATTTCCTTCTTCATCTGAAACGCCGAGTGTTAAAACCTCAGAGATGAACGGTCCTATTTGTTTGGGCGGGAAATTTACAACGCAAATCACCCGTTTTCCAATCAGCTCCTCTTTTTTGTAAAGCGCAACAATCTGCACTGATGATTTTTTGACCCCAATTTCTTCTCCGAAGTTAATGGTAAGCTTATACGCTGGCTTCCTCGCTTGCGGAAAATCCTGCGCGTCAACAATCTCGCCAACGCGAATATCTACCTTTTCAAAATCGCCGTATGTAATCATCATTATTAATGAATATATTGTTTTAACTCTTCAATTTCCATATTTGCTTGCTTAAGCACGCTTCGCAATGTTCCCAAGGCGACTTCTCTATGTTTTGGTACAATTACTGTTTGCAATTTACCAAAGCGGCTACCCCGTAATTTTACATGACTCCCTTTTGTCGAAACGATATAGAAGCCTGCTCTTATTAGAGCCTTTATTATCTTTTGACCGGAATACAACCGCGGCATTATGAAAGGGAGATTATTTGCGTTGTAACCTCTTCAATAGTTGGAAACTTGAGATTTTCTTCGGCTTCTAAATACAGATCGAGAGCTTCTCGTAAATTTTTAAGAGCTTCTTTTTTTGTCTTTCCTTGACTAGCAAGCTCAAGTTCTAAGAATTTCGCAACAAAAATTCTTTCTTCTTTCCAAACGATAATATGGAATGTTTGCTTTTTCATACAATGATTGTATCACTTTTTCTTCACTTCGTGGCCGCCGAATTCTCGACGAAGTGCGGCGACAAGCTTTGCGGCAAAGGACTTTTGAATCTTCTCATCTGTTTCTGATTGCTTTCGAAATTCTACCGAGTCCTCAATAATTTTTATCGGCACATCTTGTTTTCTTGCCTCATCAATCGTCCAGACCGTCTCTCCTGACGCGCTGCCAATCGTGCCTGCAATATCTGAGAGCTTTGAGTCTTTTTCCAGCACATCAACCGTCCGATCAAGCATAAAACCTGACACAAGCGTGCCTTTTTGCCAAAGCTGGGCAACTCTTTGCAGGTCAAACCCGTACTCCGCATTTTTTAGAACACCAAATCCTTCACCAAGTGACTGCATATACCCGTACTCAATTGCGTTATGCACCATCTTGACAAAGTGCCCTGCCCCACCTGTGCCGAAATACTCATGACCGCCATGCGGTTTTGCCAAACTGTCAAGTATTGTTGTGACGTATTGATACGCTGATGCATCACCGCCAACCATCAATGGATAACCATTTATCACTGCGTGCATACCGCCTGACACGCCGATACCTAAAAAGCGAACTCCTTTTGCCTTCAATTTCATAAACCATTTGTCAGTATCAGTAAAATGCGAATTCCCGCCATCGATGACGATATCACCTGACTCTGCAAATTCAGAAACTCCAGTGAGCATTGTGTTCGTGGCTTCCCCAGCAGGGAGCATCAACCAAACGACCCTCGGTTTTTCTAATACATTAATTAAATCTTCTATTGTTTCCGCAATTCTTAATTCTAAACTTAATTCTGAATTCTTAATTCTAAACTCTAAATTTCTAATTGGTTCTTCCGACCGATTCCACACCACCACTTGATGCCCCTCGCGAAGCAGTTTCTCCGCCATCCGACTCCCCATCTTGCCAAGCCCGATAAAACCTATTTGCATATAACTAATTTCTAATTATTCTAATTGATCTAATTAACCTAAACAATCCCCAAGTACAAAATGACTAATTACTTCACTTTCTTATAAATTGAATTAAAGATTAAGTTTAATTCTTTCGCTTCCTGCCATAGCAATCTTGCTTCCTCTTTCAACTCTGGTACTGCTACAACAATTATTCGAATAAAATGCTTAGCCTCGCGGGATTCTTTTTTACAGATACCGATTTTATGTTTAAAATCTTGCTTGCTTTCTGCATCATCCGCTTCACAGTAGTTCGCTCCTGTACTTGTTCCGCACTTTACCAGCTGGGTTATTAGAGGATCCGTAATCGGGCCTCGAGGTACCTTTTTGCAAAACCTAATGACATCCTCGCCAAACTTTGCAGTTCTTTCCTCAAGGTCATACTTCTTAAGAATTTTGTCATTAGACATTTCTTAGATCAATTAGAAATTAGGTTAATTAGGTCAATTTTCTACAGCCACTTCTTTCCGTCTTTTTCAATAAGCTCATTTGCTGCTTTCGGCCCCGTGGTTCCCGGATGGTAGACTGGGATTTGCCAATTTGGAGTCTGCTGTTCGTGCACCCAGCCATTGAGGATATGCTCGATGAAATGCCAGGAGGACTCAAGCTCATCTGAGCGGTTAAAAAGCATCTGATCTCCTGCTAGAATATCAAGCAACACTTTTTCATACGCATTGTCACCTGTACCACCGAATTCATCTTTGTAGGTAAATTTCATATCAACAGTGCTCAGTGACAATTTACCGCCCGGTGTTTTTGCGATAACTCTAATTCCTATTCCCTCATCCGGTTGAATCCGAATCGTCAAGACGTTTCCCTCTTCAGGACAACCGTATTCTTTAAATAATATGTGGCAGGTCTGGATGAAAACAATTTTTATTTCAACCATGTCCTTCTCCATCATTTTTCCGGCACGGATATAAAAGGGTACGCCTGAGAAACGAGGTGTATTGACAAAAAATTTCATCGCCACAAATGTTTCAGTCGTTGAGTTCTCAGCAACGTTTTTCTCCTTCAAGTACCCTTCATATTGTCCGCGGACAACATATTTTGCCACTTCCCCTGCCAATATCGGCTGGATGGCTTTTATTGCTGCGGCACGCGCATCACGGACTGCTTCTTTGTTAAAACTTTTTGGTTGCTCCATTGTAACTGCTGCCACAAGTTGCATGAGATGATTTTGTGCAACATCTCGCAGAATTCCTACGCCGTCAAAGAATTGTCCCCGATCCAAAATACCCTTTTTCTCGGAAAAGGTAACCTGGACATGGTCAATATAATTTTTATTCCACACTGGCTCAAAAATACCATTGGCAAAACGAAAAGCAAGCATATTCTGAACCGTCTCTTTGCCTAAATAATGGTCGACTCGGTAAATCTGCCGCTCTTCAAAGATTTCTGATAATTTTTTATCGAGCTGTTTGGCAGTCGTTAGATCTTTGCCGAATGGCTTTTCTATGGCGAGACGGGTCCATTTGTCAGACCCTTGCCCGCAACCTTCAGAAAGTTTGGTTTTTTTCAGATTAGTGAGAATACTTGCGTAGTTATCAGGAGGAGTTGCCAGATAAAAAAGGCGCGTAATGCATGCGCCTATCTCTTCGTCAAACGTGTTTAACTTTGAAGTTAACTCCTCATAGCCTTTTGCGTTGTCAAATAATCCTTTTTGGTAATAAATATTTTTACTGAATGCTTCCCAGGAAAGATTGGCATTGGGCGCGTCGATATTGAGCGCTTCTGCGACAAATTTGCGATACTGCTCATCAGTAAACGGCCGACGAGCAAAGCAGACAATATAGAATTTCTCACCTAATAGATTTTTTTGGAAAAGTGAATATAGTGCTGGAAAAAGTTTGTTTCTTGCCAAATCTCCAGTTGCACCAAAGAGAACAAAAACAAAGGGGGACATAGGTGTATTCTATATGTTTTGATCGGTGATGAAAAGGGTTTTTGCGGCAATTTCTGGTCGTTTGAAGAATCGGGATGGGATTTCCTCCTCAGAACCCGGGCTAAACATCAGGTCAAGAGCCTTTTGCTTGTCTTCCCCGAAAACCAAAACAAGCAAAAAATCCATCATTGATAACCCCAAAAACGTCATGGTGATGCGTTCCTTAAACACACCCCGCTCGTCGTTGAATTCTGAGACCAATAAACTTTTTCGTGAAGGTTCAAATAGTGGATTTGTAAAGTCAGGGCGATTGCCGGCAATGCCGGCAGTGTGGCCATCTAGACCAACACCCAAGATGGCGACGTGTTTTTGATACGTCGCAAGGAGTGTCCGCAATTGATCATCGTATTGAGATGCAATCAAACTTCTTCCCCCATTTTCGTCATTCTGGAGCCCTTCTACAGGCTCAGGGTAAACTGCAGCGATAGAATCTCGTTCCTGATGGGATCCTATCGGGCTTCGCCCTCCAGGATGACCTTGGAGCATCGGATAAAAGGGAATATCATTATAATCAAAATAACGAAGAAGCCCTGTATCTTTTAGCATTCTCTCGTTGCTCTTCTCATGCAGTTTTTTTCCAAACCGCTCGTCAACCAAGGCTGCACCCCCCGGGTGTAACCTTGTCTCAGTTGAGAGAGATTCATATAGATCCTTGGGCGTCCTCCCGCCTGAGAGATACAGTACGGTTGTTTTATCGACAATTGCGTAGAGTATATCTTTTGCCAAGAAAAAACCAGCTGGTGCACCATCAACGTTACAGATAAAAACTCCTTCGTTTATATGTGAACGGATATTTTTTCCCCCGAGGATTTTTTGTAGTTTGTCAAACATGAAACGAGCTAAAGAGTGGTCGGATCAAATTCCTTGCTGGCACACTGCAGTGCTTTCCCTTCCATTTGAACGCAAAGAGTATACTGCGTCGGATCTTCTTGTAAGAAATATTCATAGGGCAAAAATGCTCCCGGATCAACAAGTATTTCATTCAAATATCCTTTATATAACTCATTCAGCGATTCAGGGTATACTTTTTTATCGGCAAAGTATTTCTCAAGCGCTTCTTTGATCAACCCGATATCATGCTTTCGCTTGGCGTCTTTTTGCTCAGGAGATAACTGCGAAACTGTTGGCTCCTCTGCGGGCTCTGCTGTTGGTTCTTCAGTCGGTAGTAATTCTTCTTGGGTTGGTTCCGGTACATCTTCAGACTCTTGTGTTGATCTTGACTGCACGAATGCGAATGCGCTTATGCCGATAACCATGACCAAGATTGCCGTAAGTATGACAAATACAGTCCTGCTTGGCATTTTGAAGGGTATTTTGAATCGAGGGGACGGCTGAGTAGTTCCTGAAGTTTTTTGCGCTTGAGAGACAGGAATTTCCGTATCCTGTGTCATTGACAATAATTTAAATCCCTCGTCGATATCCGGTTGTTGATATCCGGCTTTTAGGAGTGTATTTATAATTACCGGGTCCTGGATTCTCTGATCTCGCTGGGACTTTATGTAGTCAATAACTTTCTGGTCGGCCACATCTTTAGTCAAGCAAATAACATGATCTATGTCAATTAAGCATTGATATTATCTGGTCTATCCTATTTGAGAGTCGGGTAAATTTCTAATTTCTAATATCTAATTTCTAAATAAATCCTAATTTTCAAAATTCAAAAAACTATTTAGGTCAATTAGAAATTAGGTTAATTAGATCAATTTGATGATTACTTTGGAAGCAAGAATTGAAAAATATCTTTGATCGTTACCAAAAGAATCAATGCGAGGAGGATGGCCATGCCGATGGTATGTGCGAGTGTCTCAAAACGCTGGTTGACTTTCTTTCTGAAAATTCCTTCAATCAGGATGAAGAAAAGTCTTCCTCCGTCGAGCGCCGGAATCGGCAGGATATTGAAAAAAGCAAGCGAGATTGAAAGTATGCCGGCAAGATTGAGGTAATTAATAATTCGTTCTTTCATATTGGGGACTGTGAACCACTCGAAAAGTTTGTAAATGCCGATCGGGCCTGATACCGCACTGCCGATGGGCTGTACATCCCGCACTTTTATTGAGAATCCGATGATTTTGCCCAAGATATCCAGATTGTAGGTAAGAAGGTTGACAGGATGCGTGATACCTGATAGCACTTTTTCTCCTGATGCTGAGTAATCAAGCAGCGCAAGCGGTGTGAATGCAATCCCAATTGCTCCTTCTCCTTTGGGTGGGTTTTTGCGCGGTACAACTGAGATCGTATACTCTTTATCTGTTCGTAAATCTTTTAACCCAAGCGTTATTTCTTTTCCTGCTTGCTGCTTTACTACCTCAGAAAACACTTTGGAATCTACAACTTTCTGGCCGTTAAGTGTGAGGATTTGCGAAGCCGGAAGGATACCTGCGTTTTCAGCAGGAGAATCCAAAGCGACTTCTCCAACGACAAAATCAGCTTTTGTCACATTATAGTTGGTCTGTTTTGTACCGATAAATCTGTAGCTTTCAAAACCCGGGAATGGGGCTAAAGGAAGGTAAGTCCTAAAATTCGAAAGAGCAAGAAAAATGTAGAAAATCACTATCGCCAAAATCATATTCATCACAACGCCTGCGACAACGACTGCCGCACGCTGTCCGACAGGACGGGCGATAAATGCTCTATTATCTATATTCCAAACATCGCTCGTTTTTAATTTATGTGATTTTGGAATCTTAACCCTTCCGGCGCCTGCTTCGTCTTCACCATACAGCTTCACAAATCCGCCAATAAGCACTGGGTAAAATGAGTATTTTGTTTCACCCCGTTTTATCGAAAACAGTGCCGGCGTCACAGGGAAACCAAAGCCAAATTCCTCTACTTTGATATTCAGTTTTCTCGCAACAAGAAAATGCCCGAGTTCGTGGATCAGCACAAGTATGCTTAGCGTAATAATTAAGAAAATGAGAATTACCATAGAAATTAATTATAACAGCTCTAAAAATAGCGTTGAGGATAGACGCTAGAAGCTAGAGGTTAGATCTTGAGGTTAGATGTTAGAAGATAGAAGAAAACTCAAACTTCCATGTATCTAACTTCAAATTCCAGCTTCAAGCTTCCAGATTCTAGCATCAAACGCTCTTTAAATCTGCAGGAGCTCCGCTTCCTTCTGCTCTCCCATTGCGTCTATTGTTTGCATTGTGTCGTCAATTACCTTCTGCACCTCTTTCTCAAGCCGATGCATCTCATCATCTGAAATTGCTTTATCTGTATGCTGTTTTTTTATCTCACTCATAGCATCATGGCGGACCTGGCGTACCATAATTCTGCCGTTCTCCAATTTGTGCTTCATGGATTTTATCAGTTCTCCTCGTCTTTCCTCGGAAAGTGGTGGAATTTTTATGCGGATTATTTGTCCGTCAACTGTAGGGCTTAGGCCGATACTTGCTTCTCGTATGCCTTTTTCTATCTCCTGAATAACCGTATGATCAAACGGTGTTATGACGAGTGTTTGTGGATCTGTCGCGCCGATTGTTGCCAACTCCATAACTTTCAGATGAGCAGATCCGCCGTAGGCATGTATGACAATATTCTCAACTAAAGCAGGCGTTGCCTTGCCGGTGCGAATGGTACCTATATCGGTTTTAAGCACATCGAGCACTTTTTCTATCTTCTGCCTCAGTTGGAAAAGTACTTGTTGATCCATTATTATTTGATTGTAGCAAAAAATAAAACTATTCTCCGATTGCAAATCTTTGAAATCTTTTAACACTGATATTCTCTCCTAGCTTTCCGATAACGCCTTTTACTAGGTCCTCAACTGTCTGAGCGCTGTCGCGAATGTATTCTTGCTTTAATAGCTCATCAACATCTTTTGGGTTCATTGCTGCTATTTGCATAGCGACCTCTTTTGTGAGGTTTTTAAACTCGTCTGTCCGTGCAACAAAGTCGGTCTCACAGAGGATTTCGACCAATACGCCGACTCTACCAGTTTGGTGGATATAGGATTCGATCAATCCCTGCTCAGTAAGCCGATCTGATTTTTTCTCGGCTTTTGAGAGGGAATTTTTACGTATCCATTCTACTGCCTTTTCGTAGTCGCCATTTGTCTCCTCAAGAGCCTTTCTGCAGTCTGCAATTGAGGCTGAGGTCTCGAGTCGGAGTTTTTTTAATAATTCAAGATTAATGTCAGCCATAACTTTTAAAATTCGAAATTCGAATATCGAAACCTTCTTTTTTGAGTCTAGACGCTGGATGTTAGAAGCTGGATCTTGATACGTTCAGTTTCATGAACGTATCTTGAGTTTTGAAATTAGAAGATAGATCAAACCTCTATCATCTAACCTCAAGTTCTAACCTCTAGTTTCTAGAGTCTAGCATCAATACTTTTTGTGCTTTGGTATTCGGATTTACTCTACAGACACCTTCTCCAGTGTTCCTTTCGTCTCTTCTATCTTCTCTTGCGCTGTCTTCACAGCCTTGGTTGCGTTTGGTTTCTTTTTTGAAACTTTCTTCTGTGTCTCTGTGGACTTCTCTATGACTTCAGTGTCTGCAGGCTTTTCCGGCTTCTGTTCTCCGTTCTCCGACTTCCGACTTCTGACCTCCAACTTCCGTCCTTCTATCCACGCGTCAACGATGTAGCTTGTGATGAGCTTGATTGAGCCAACCGCGTCGTCATTGGCTGGGATCGCGTAATTGATAAGTGTCGGATCTGCATTGGTATCGGTGATACCGACTGTCTTTACACCTGTTGCCAATGCCTCGCGGACTGCGAGATTTTCAAGATGTGTGTCAATAATGAATACTGCGTCGGGAATCTTTTGCATATCGGCGATGCCGCTATAGAAACCGGCAAGTTTTTGCCGTTCTTTCTCCCACAGTGATACTTCTTTTTTCGTGTACTTGGCTTTTTCTTCAGGATCTTGCAGACGCTCTGTCAGATGTTTTAACCGCTTGAAGTTCTTGGTGATTTCCGAGAAATTTGTTAAGATACCCCCGATCCAGCGATTGGTGACATAGAAAAGGCCGTCTGCCCCTTCTTTTTGTGCCCGTGCCGCTTCTTCTTTGACAATGTCTGCTGCCTGGCGTTTGGCACCGAGAACTATTAAGCTCGTAGCCTCCTTGGAGGCCAAAGCTTTGACAAAAGCGACGGCCTCATCGAGGCCTTCTTTTGTTTTTTCAAGATCAATGATATTGATGCCGTCTCGCGCTTCGAAGATGTAGTCCCGCGCTTTGGGGTTTTGTCTAGTGACCTGATGGCCGAAATGACATCCGGCCTCAAGCAACTCTTCAAGTGTAACTTGTTTCATA
>CAZTFV010000048.1:0-8802 GCA_964613075.1 uncultured Gammaproteobacteria bacterium
CGACGAACTGCAAAAGGTCATCGATCAAGTCCTCTCAGAAAACCAAAAAGCAGTTGACGACTTCAAAAAAGGCAAAGAATCTGTCATAATGTACCTAGTTGGACAAGTGATGCGAAACTTCAAACAAAAGATTGATGCGCAAATAGTAAGAAAAAAAATCGAATTATGTCTAAAGTAGTATGCCAAATTCACCAGATACACAGCGGCCAGAGATAAAACCACGGGCAAGACAAATCGCAAGGAGAGATGCTCTTCCATTATCCCAACCAGAAGCTCTGCCACCACGCCCTGAGGTTACTGATGAGGAATTCCTAAATGTTGCAGAAGTAGCAATTTTAGCGGCAAAACAAGAACATCCCGATACATTTAGAGAGGCCGAGGAGGGGTTCGAGCGCGTGCAAAGAGTCTCGAGAAGACAAGTCGCAAGGAGAAAGTGGACAAGAGCCAGAGCTGATCAATTTGAGAGAGAAGCATTTGCAGCGTACGTTGCAGCGGATTCTTATGATGAAGTCACAGGAGCCCTCGATAGAGGATCTTTTGTACGATCTGTTTCACGGGGAATTACAAAGCATCCTCATCCTAAAAAAACTCATGTTTACATGGATACTGATATAAATAAACTAAAAGATATGAATGAAAAAAGCAAAAATAAACATGCCTCTGCGGACAGGGCATTAGCAACGTATGCCAAGTTTCACATAATGAAACTATCGGAACATTTTGGGTATAGGGGAAGAATGGGTAGGCTTTCTGGAGACGAATTTGGAATTATTATTGAGGACACAACGCCAGAGGAGGTTGAAACATTCTTCACTAACATCGCAGAAGAGAGAGCAGCATATTTTGGAGTTGTCGAGCAAGAAGAAGAACTTGTTAACCCAATCTCTGCAACAATGGCTATGACAACTTTTGAACCGGGTGATACGTTTGACAGCATGCACAGAAGAACAGACGCAGAACTGGTTGCCCTAAAACAAGCAAGAAATAATATCGCACAACAGACTACTCAAGAAAATGGCTGATTTTGTACATCTTCATAATCATTCAGACTATTCACTGCTGGACGGACTGTCCAAGGTAAATGACATGGTAAAACGTGCAAAAGAGCTTGATATGAAAGCTCTTGCCATAACAGACCATGGCAGCTTATACGGTGCGATCAAATTCTACAAGGCTTGCAAGGAGACAGGGATAAAGCCGATCATTGGCTGTGAGGTCTATGTCGCTCCGAGGTCTCTTTTAGACAAAGAAGCCGGCGTTGATAAGAACTATAACCACCTCATCCTTTTGGCCAAAAATGAAAAAGGCTACAAAAATCTCATGAAGATCATCACCACATCCTGGCTGGAAGGTTACTATTACAAACCAAGAACCGATCTTTTGCTTTTGGAAAAATACAGCGAGGGGCTCATTTGTCTTTCCGCCTGTGTCAATGGTTTTATATCCGACCCACTTCTGCAAAACCAGGACGACCTAGCACAGCAGCGCGCATTAAAACTTGCAAAAATATACGGGCCGGGACATTTCTATCTCGAGCTGCAAAGACATATTGATGTTCCTCCGCAGGAAATTGTTAATGAAAAGCTACTCAAACTCTCAAAGAAACTCGGTATCCCGATTGTCGCAACCAATGACAACCACTATTTACGAAGAACCGATGCCGATGCCCAAGAAGTTTTGCTCTGCGTGCAGACCCAGACAGCACTGCTTGATAAAAATCGCAAACTCTCAATGATCTCTTCTCCTGATTTCTATATGAAATCCGTAGATGAAATGGCATCGCTCTTTGCCGATCTTCCTCAGGCTTTAGAAAATACCGCAAAGATTGCTAAGATGTGTGATCTTGAGATAGAACTCGGCAAATGGATCATGCCGATTTTTGCCGTCCCCAATGACCTGGCAGCCGCTGACTATCTCAAACAACAAATCCAGGAAGGATTAAAAAAAAGATATCAGAAAATAACACCGGATATTCAGGAGCGTGTTGATTATGAGCTCTCCGTCATCCTTAAAAAAAAATACGAGACATACTTTCTGGTCGTCTCGGATTTTGTCAACTGGGCAAAGAACCACGGTATTGCCGTAGGCCCGGGACGAGGAAGCGCTGCAGGATCAGTCATCTCATACGCGCTCAATATTACCGACGTGGATCCCTTCTATTTTGATTTGCCCTTTGAGCGTTTTCTCAATCCGGATCGTCCTTCAGCCCCTGATATAGACCTTGATTTTGCCGATACACGCCGGGATGAAGTAATCGAATACGTTACGCAAAAATACGGCAAAGACAAGGTCGCCCAAATTATTACGTTCGGTACCATGGAGGCGCGGGGTAGCGTCCGGGACGTCGGTCGGGCACTGGGAATGCCTTATGCAGAACCGGACAGAATCGCAAAAATGATCCCTCCTGGCTGGCAGGGACACGCCATGACATTAGATGCTGCTTTAGAGCAAAGTCCTGATCTGAAAAAAGCCTATGACACAGAGCCTGAAACAGAGCGTTTGCTCGATCTTGCAAAAAAATTAGAAGGGGTTGCCCGACACGCCTCAGTCCACGCTGCCGGCGTAGTCATCGCCGATAAAGCGCTGACCGAGTATACTCCGCTGCAACGGGAAACCAACGGTGAGAAAATAATTACACAATATGATATGTATACGGTCGGTGAGGATGGCGTGGGGTTACTAAAAATGGACTTTTTGGGGTTGCGCAACCTCACCATCATCGAAGAATCGCTGAACTTCATAAGACAAAACCAACATAAAGAAGTAGACCTCACCAAAGTGCCGCTTAATGACAAAAAAACCTATGAGCTTTTGTCTCTTGGGGAAACGACCGGCATTTTCCAGCTTGAGTCTGCGGGAATGCGTCGCTATATAAAAGAATTGAAACCGACCACAATTTTTGACCTTCAGGCAATGGTTGCGCTATACCGCCCAGGCCCCATGAATATTATCCCCGAGTTTATCCGGCGAAAGCACAACCCGTCCCTTATTACGTACCCCGATGCGAGGTTAAAGGACATTCTGAAAGTATCCTACGGTGTTCTCACCTACCAGGACGACGTGCTCCTTACCGCTATTGCCCTTGCTGGCTACACGTGGCTTGAAGCGGACAAATTTAGAAAAGCAATGGGCAAAAAAATTCCATCGGAAATGAAAAAGCAAAGAGAGTTATTCATGAAAGGTGCCGTGCAAAATGGAATGACTGAAAAAAAGGCGGAGGAAATCTTTGACTTGATTGCACCTTTTGCAGGGTATGGTTTTAATAAAGCCCATGCTGCCTGCTATGCGACAATCGCCTTCCGTACTGCCTACCTCAAAGCACACTACTCCGTTGAATTCATGACCGCACTGCTTACTGCAGAATCCCGCGGATCATCGGGTCCGACAAAAAATGAAAAAATCGCCCAGGCAGTTGCCGAGTGTAAGCGGCTTCATATCATTGTCCTACCGCCTGATATTAACAAATCGGGAAGCGAGTTCGCAATAGAGGATAAGACAAAAATTCGCTTCGGCCTCTCAGCTATAAAAAATGTAGGAGAAGCTGCAATTGAATCAATAATAACGGCAAGAAAAAACGGGTCATTCCTGAGCTTTCAGGACTTTCTAAATCGCATCAACCTCACAACGGTAAATAAAAAGACAGCCGAGAGCCTTATCAAAGCAGGTGCCATGGACACATTCGGCAACCGAGCAAACCTTCTCATTTCTATGCCTGAGATGGTTAGCAAAGCCAATCAGATGAAAAAACAAGCATCTGAGGGCCAGGAATCGCTCTTTGGGGACAGCAAAGACCAAAACGACAACTATCAGGTGTCCTCAGCCGATATTGACGACTTTACAAAGGAAGAAAAGCTGTCGTTTGAAAAAGAATATCTTGGTTTTTATCTCACGTCGCATCCTCACCTTGATACGCTTAACTACATTAAATCAATAATTTCCCACGAAATCGAGCTCCTCGAGTCAGAGAAGGAAGGAACGGTCGTTAAAGTCGGAGGCATTATTGAGGCGGCAAAAAAAATATTTACCAAAAAATCCAATAGCGAAATGGCGTTCATATCACTCGGTGACGAAAAAGGCATTACAATAGAATGCGTCGTCTTCCCCAAAACCTTTGAACAATATAGGAGTCTTTTGGTCAATGACAGGGTTATCGTTATTGAAGGAAAAATTGATTATAAAAATGACAAACCAGTTATTATTGCCGACAAAATATATGAAGCAAGCAGTATTCAAGTCTAAAAACGCTTGACGGCTGAGGCTAAAACACGATACAATTATTTCTTATGGCAGCTGAAGCATCATTTGCACCGGAAGTTATTTTTTATATCGGTTCATTTCCCGTTACCAATACGGTTATAAATACGGTACTCGTTGATGGAGTACTGGTCGGATCTGCGTATGCAGTGAAGAAAAATCTCTCAAAAATCCCGGGAATCTTCCAAAACCTCATGGAATTTGTCGTTCAATCGATGTATGATCTGACAGAGACAATTGCCGGGAAAAACACGAAGAAAATATTCCCCTGGTTTATGACGTTTTTCCTTTTTATTCTTATTGCAAACTGGAGCGGACTTTTGCCTGGAGCAAATAGTATCGGGTTTTTTAAAGAAGGAGAATATGGGAAACACCTCGTCCCTCTTCTTCGCAATGCGACGAGCGAATTAAACGTTACACTGGCGCTTGCAATCGTCTCTTTGGTCGCAACCCATGTTTTGAGCATCAGAACAATTGGCGTTCGTGAATATATTGGCCGATTCATTTCCCTTAATCCCGTATTGCTTTTTGTCGGTTTACTTGAGCTTGTTTCTGAATTTACAAAAATCATCTCGCTTTCTTTTCGACTTTTTGGTAATATATACGCGGGAGAAATTGTACTCGGTACCATTTCTTCCATTTTTGCATTTTTAGTTCCAATTCCTTTCCTACTTTTGGAAGTAATAGTTGGATTAGTACAGGCGCTCGTTTTTGCGATGTTGACAATGGCGTTTATGAGTGTTCTGATGACCCCGCACCATGCGGAGGAACACTGAAAAATTTCTAAGTTCTAATTTCTAATGTCTAAACCACTTTAGATTTTGACATTAAAGCACTGGACATTTATTAGAAATTAGGCATTAGATATTAGAAATTATTTAAAGGGGGGTGATATTTTGATGGAAATTTCAGTTACAGGAGGACTTATCGTTGCCTTGGGCGGTTTTGGACCGGCACTTGGCGTTGGACTCATTGGTTACAAGGCGATGGAAGCAATTGGCCGCAATCCTGAGGCATCCGGAAGAATACTTCCGGCAATGCTTATTGGTATGGCGTTTGCGGAAGCTATCGCAATTTACGCATTGATTTTAGCCTTTACCGGTTAACAACTCATTATGGAGATTATTGGAAAGTTTGGAATAAATCCTATACTTTTGGCTTCCCAAGTAGTCAATTTTCTGATTATTCTTTATATCTTAAAGAGGTTTTTATATAAACCGATTTTACAGGTTCTGAAGAACCGGAAAGAGACTATTAGAGCCGGCCTGAAGCAGGCAGAAGAGGCGCGTTTGCTTTTGCAGCAAACAACTGAAAAAGAGAAGAAGATTTTAAAAGAGGCTCAACTTCAAGCCAGAAAAATTCTCGATGATACAAAAGAGCAAAGTCTTGAAACGCTTCGCCTTGCCGAAGCTTCCTCCAAAAAGCAAGCTGACGCAATCTTAAAAGACGCTCGTTTGCAAATTTCCTTTGAGGCACGTGAAACTGAAAGGCGGCTCACTGCGCATGTATCAAAACTTGCAATCCAATTTTTAGAAAAATCAATTGCAGATCTGTTTACACAAGATGAGCAAGAACTCATTATGAAAAGCGCTATGAAAAAAATGAAAACCAAAGCAGACTAGCCTACCTTCGTCATTCCCGCGAAAGCGGGAATCAAGATTCTCAATCAGGTTGAGAATGACAAGGGTGGAGTATGAATGATTGCGACCATGAATAAAAAATTCCTGCAACAACTCGTTTTGGCAAGTTATACAAAGGATGGTCTGGACGCCGCCAAGGCGCATAAAATTGCCTCTTTCTTGCGTCGAGGTGAATTAAAGCAATATATTCGCACCCTCAAAATGAACGAACAAAGAAACAGTATAGTTGTTACGACAGCGCGTCCAATGCCTAAAAATGATGAGGAAGCGTTTAAAAAAGTCTATCCGGATAAAAAAATTCTGACCCACACTGACCCTTCCCTGCTCCTGGGTCTTCGGATTCAGGACAATGACATAATTTACGAGATGAATCTTAAAGATACGCTCGACAACATGAGTGAGTATATTGAAGAATAGTATGATAGAGAGTAATGATATTATAAAGCAACTTGAAAGCAAGCTTCATACCTATCCAGGAGATACGAAGCAACACAACGTAGGAACTGTTGAGGAGTTTCATGATGGCGTCACAAGAATCGCAGGTCTATCTCAGGCGATGATGGGAGAACTGATAGATTTTTCCAATGGTTCAACCGGTGTTGTTTTGAATCTAGACGAAGACTTTGTTTCAATTATTCTCCTTGACCGCGCAACATCACTTAAAGAAGGTGACAGCGCGAACACAACGGGTAGGTTACTTAGCATTATTGTCAATGATGAAATATTAGGGAGAGTCATTAATCCACTTGGTATCCCACTTGATGGCAAGCCCCAAATCAAAAAAGGCAAAACCATGCCGCTTGAGCGAATCGCAGCGGGCGTTATCGAGCGTGAACCAGTTGACACCCCATTAAAAACTGGTATTAAAGCAATTGACGCAATGATCCCAATTGGTCGGGGACAAAGAGAGCTTATTATTGGCGATCGAGGATTAGGAAAAACAGCGATTGCGATTGACACGATTCTCAATCAAAAGTCCTTCGACGGTGAAAAGCGTGTTATCTGTATTTATGTTGCCATCGGACAAAAACAAAGTACACTCGCCCAAATCATTGGCAAACTGAAAGAAGAAAATGCTATGGATTATTCCATCATCATTGCGGCAAATGCCTCAGATCCTGCAACGCTTCAATACCTTGCGCCATACGCTGGATCGGCAGTTGCCGAATATTTCCTCGCAAAAGGTGAGGATGTACTCATCGTGTATGACGATTTGACAAAACACGCGTGGGCATATCGACAGATCTCACTCGTTTTGGGAAGACCTGCGGGTCGTGAGGCATATCCAGGAGATATTTTCTACCTTCATTCTCGATTATTGGAACGCTCTGTAAAGCTCAATAAGAAAAATGGTGGCGGGTCAATTACAGCGCTCCCAATTATTGAAACCCAAGCTGGTGATATCTCAGCGTATATTCCAACTAATGTCATCTCTATAACCGATGGCCAGATCTTCGTTGAGGCAGATCTTTTCAATGCTGGTATTCGCCCGGCAATCAATGTCGGTATTTCGGTCTCTCGTGTCGGTACAGCAGCGCAGACAGGTAGCATGAAATCGGTTGCAGGAAAAATGAAGCTTGAGTTGGCGCAGTATCGGGAACTGGCAGCCTTTGCGCAATTCGGTTCCGATCTTGATGCGGCGACACAAAAGCAGCTTGAACGGGGAAAAAGGATCACTGAGCTTTTCAAGCAACCACAATACCGTCCCATGACAGAGCCACAGGAGGTGTTAAGTATCATCGCCGTCACTCGCGGCCACTTGGATGATATTCCGGTTGAGTCTGTTTCTCGCTTTGAGCAGGAGCTACAAGAATATGCACAGAACAAAAAAAATGTAAAAGCCATGGGGATTCTTGCCAACGGCGAAAAACTTAAAGAAGAGCAACTCAAAGAAATCGACAAGATGATTGAGGAATTTAAGAAAGGCTTTAGCGCATAGATAGTTGACGCTAGACTCTTGAGACTGGATGTTAGAATTTGAAGTTTAGATGGTAGAGATTAGAAAATCTATCTTCAAACTTCCAACGTCAAAATCTAGCTTCCAGCGTCCAGCGTCTAATCTCAAATACATTATGGCAACGTTACTCACATTACGAAGACGTATCAAGGCTGCGTCAAATGTCGCGAAAGCGACCCGCGCAATGCAGATGATTGCGGCTGCAAATTTGAGAAAGGCACAAGAAGCGGCGCTCTCATCACGACCCTACGTGCAAAAATTGACCGTGCTGGCAAAAGATTTATCTGAGAAAGTAGAGGAGAAATCCACGCACCCGTACATTACTCCACCTGTAGAAAATAACAAAACGCTTATCATTGCTCTCTCTCCTGACAAAGGGCTCTGCGGAGGTTTGATCACAAATCTGCTAAGAGAATTCTTTTCTTATGCAAAGCAGAATCCCGATGCTTCATATATAGTCATGGGTAAGAAACTCGAGAATCAGGTTGTAAAGCTAAAAAACGAAGTGGTTGCGACATTTGTTTTTGGGACTACTCTTCCGAGATTTGATGCTGTATTCCCTCTCGCAAAACTCCTAAATGACAACTATCTCACGGGAAATGTGAGTAGCGTTAGGGTACTATATACGGACTTTACGAGTGTTTTCTCGCAGAGGCCAAAAATCGTAACGCTTTTACCAATAGCGCTTGCCGAGACGAAAGAGGAGGAAGCAGAAGAACAGAAAACAGATCATTTTCAACTCTATGAACCAGCAATACAAGATATACTACCGTCCCTCCTCAGTCACTATTTAGAAATGTCTCTTTACCAATTCCTCCTTGAGAGCTTCCTCTCAGAGCAAGCAGCTAGGATGTTTGCAATGCAAAACGCGACAAATAATGCTTTGGATATCATAGAAGGATTCAGGCTCGAGTATAATAAAACGCGGCAGGCAAAAATCACAAGCGAATT
>CAZTFV010000049.1:0-8471 GCA_964613075.1 uncultured Gammaproteobacteria bacterium
TTAAGGCATCAGAGATTGTTTTTCACCATGAAGTAACCAACCAGGTATTTTGGAACAGATTTTAAAAAAATTTAGGTGGACTTCATAAGGCATTACCAACGAAAATGACTGAAAGCCTTATTCGCCTCTGCCTGGCGATGCATGGTTTCTTTTTTCTTCGCTGCCTCGCCCTCATTATTTGCTGCGGCGAGAAGCTCTGCTGCAAGCTTTTCTGCAAAGGTTCTGAATTCTTTATTTGACCTTTTATTTGCAGCCTCTATAATCCAGCGAATCGCCAAAGCATTTTTCCGCTCATGACGAACTTCCTGAGGCACTTGGTAATTCGCGCCGCCGACGCGGCGAGCTTTTACCTCTACTTTTGGAGCAACATTGGCAACCGCTTTCTCAAATATCTCCAAGGGGTCATTGCCTTTTTCTTTTATAAGAGAAAACGCACTATATACATTCTTCTGGGCAACGGTTTTTTTGCCATTCACCATAATGCGATTGATAAACTTCGCCAGCAAAAGGCTGTTATGAACAGTATCCGGTGCAATTGTTCTTTTCTTTGCTTTCTTATGTCTCATATACTTTACGCTGCCGGTGCCGCCGCAGGTGCGGCCGGTCTTGCTCCACCGCCGCCTGCACCTGAACGCTTTGTACCGTATTTACTCCTTGATGTCTTTCGTCCTTCAACACCCTGTAAATCAAATTTTCCACGAACTATATGATACTTCACACCAGGTAAATCTTTGACACGACCACCCCGAACCAAGACAATACCGTGCTCTGAGAGTGCGTGCCCGACTCCCTGAATATATGCAGTAACCTCCATTTTGTTGGAAAGCTTTACCCTGGCAACTTTCCGAAGAGCCGAATTCGGTTTCTTTGGTGTCATCGTCTTAACGAGCGTCACTACGCCTCGCTTCTGGGGAGCAGACTCCTCAGAATAAATACGGTCTTTTGCATTAAAAAGACGACGCAATGCTGTCGCGCGCGTCTTTTTTATCTTTCTCTTTCGTCCGTGTCTTGCTAATTGTGATAAAGTCGGCATAAATTTCTCTTGCGATTATATCACATAAGTTACCTAGGTGACTTAAGTTACTTATGTAGTATCGCTTGCGACTTGCACCTCCTGGACAGGTGCTGGCGCGGCTACCTCAACTGGCGGTACTTCTTCTGTCTTCCCGTCAACCGGAATCAACCGACCGATAATAACATTTTCCTTAAGGCCGATGAGCTTGTCTTCCCGTCCTTCAAGCGCAGCTTCGGTGAGGACTTTGGTTGTTTCCTGGAATGACGCTGCCGAAAGCCATGAATCAGAGAAGAGCGCTGCTTTGGTAATACCCAAAATAACCTGTCTGCCTGTTGCCGGCTCGCCGCCTTCTGAAAGGACTTCTGCATTTATCTCCTCAAATCGCGCACGGGTAATAAAGTCACCCGGAATAAGCGAGGTGTCTCCGACCGTCTCGACAACAATCTTGTCAGACATCTTGCGTAAGATCACTTCAAAATGCTTGTCATTAATCGCAATTCCCTGAGCCTCATACACTTTTTGTGTCTCGGTTATGATATAGCGCTGTGCCTGAAGAAGTCCACCGATCTTGAGTACCTCTTTCGGATCAAGATATCCTTCTGCAAATGGCATCCCGGCAACAATCTCATCACCGTCTTTGACATTCAGTGTTGCCGCAAGCGGAACAAAATACTCCTGTACCTCAATCGGCTTTATTCTGGTATTTCTCACCTGGATACGGTAGCCATCATCCGTTGTCTCAACCTTTACTTTTCCGGTGACTTCAGAAATAGGCGACAGGTTTTTAGGTGTGCGCATTTCAAAAAGCTCTTCAACCCTCGGCAGACCTTGCGTCACGTCTGACATAACAACACCTCCGAAGTGGCGAACACGCATCGTTAGCTGTGTACCCGGTTCTCCGATCGACTGGGCTGCTATAACACCAACCGGCACGCCGGTATGGACTTTTTGCTTGATTGAGAAATCCCAACCGTAGCAATTCTGGCAAAGACCATACGGCAACTTGCATGTCATCGGGGAGCGGACCACAACCTCATCCACTTCATTGTCTAAAAGCAGCTTGACATGCTCCTCGTTCAGCTCCGAGCCTGCTTTAAGAACTGTCTTTTTGGTCTTCTTTGAAACTGCATTTTGCGCCAAAATCCGTCCGATAATACGATCGGTAAATGCTGTCGTTCGCTCCGGCTCACCAACGGCAATGGTAATACCCTCGGTCGCACCGCAATTCTCACTCAGGATGATAACCTCATGCGATACATCGACAAGACGTCTGGTCAAATATCCTGCATTTGCGGTCTTAAGCGCCGAATCGGTTAATCCTTTTCTTGATCCGCGGGCTGATGCAACGTATTCAAAAATAGACAATCCTTCCCGGAAGTTGGACTTAATCGGAAGCTCAACGATCTTACCCAACGGATCAACAATAAGACCACGCATAGCTGACAGCTGCTTGAGCTGCTCAACGCCGGCACGCGATCCTCCCGAATCAATTGAGATTCTTATCGGATTTGATGGCTGAAGATTTTTCCACGTCAGATCTGCAATCGCATCCGTTGTCTTAAGCCAAACCTCATTGGAAAGCCTCTTTTTCTCCTCCAAAGTAATAAGACCCCGCTGATACTCATCATCAATAACCGCAATCTTTTTCTCCGCTTCATCAATCATCTCATGCTTTTGTGGAACGATATGATTATCGAACACCGACACACTGATACCTGAAATTGTTGCTCCATAGAAACCAAGATTCTTAATCCTATCGATCAAATTCGCAACTTCTTCATCCGATGCTACAGTTCGCATCATTTTGGTAATAATCTTTTTAATACCTGATGCCGTAACAGCTTCATTAACATAGTTGAAAGAATCCGGAAGCAGTTCATTAAACTTCAACCGTCCGACCGTTGTCTCAACAATCTCCCTATCGTTCTTTGTCGGTATTCTGACCTTGATCGGTTCACGAAGTCCAATCTTATCAAGGTCATACGCCAAAAGTGCGCTTTGCGGATTTTCAAAATAGAACATTTCCGCATCCGCCCGGCGCACTGATTCATCAAGAGACGTGAGGAAAAAAATACCAAGCGCCATTTCTTTGTTCGGCAAGGTAATCGGGCTGCCGTCTGCGGGCTTTAACAAATTATGGCTTGGCATCATCAAATTAACCGCCTCCTCCTGTGCTTTGATTGAGAGCGGAATATGAACTGCCATCTGGTCTCCGTCAAAATCAGCATTGTATCCGGCACAAACACACGGATGCAACTGAATTGCTGCTCCTTCAATAAGGACAGGGTAGAATGCCTGAATGCCCAACTTATGAAGTGTTGGAGCACGATTCAAGAGAACCGGATGGTTTTTGGTAATCTCCTCCAAAATGTCAAATACCTCAGGCGGTCGCTTCTCAATGTATCGTTTCGCCGACTTAATATTCGTCGCAAGTCCCCGAACGATAACTTCACGAAGCACAAAAGGTTTGAACATCTCCAAAGCCATCTCTTTTGGCAATCCGCACTGGGTAAGTCGGAGTTCTGGCCCGACTATAATAACCGACCGTCCTGAATAATCAACGCGTTTACCCAAAAGATTCTGCCTGAATCGCCCCTGCTTGCCTCGCAGCATATCTGAGAGTGAACGAAGCGGTGAGGAGACTATCTGGGATCCCCGCTGCGTCGCATCAATCAGCGAATCAACCGACTCTTGAAGCATCCGTTTCTCATTACGAAGAATGATCTCAGGCGCACCAAGTGACATAAGATGCTTCAGTCTGTTATTTCTATTAATAACACGTCGGTAGAGATCATTTAAATCCGAGGTTGCGAACCGTCCCCCTGCCAGCTGTACCATCGGTCGAAGATCCGGTGGAATAACGGGTAAAACACTAAAAATCATAGACGAAGGCGTGACACCGGCTTTCCGCATGTTCTCAATAAGACGAAGCCGTTTCACAAGTCGCAGATATTTCTGGCCGGATGATTTCTCTTCTTCTTTCCGAAGCTTGGCAATAAGCTCCGACAGGTCAAGTTTACTCACCAGCTCCAAAAGCGCCTCAGAACCAGTCTTAATAGTGAAAAACACTGGAATCTCATACTCCAAGATCTTAAAATATTCATCCTCAGATAAAACACTTGAAACTTTTAGGCTTTTGAGTAATTTGACCAATGTCTCGGCGATCTCATCAATTTTTTTTGCTTCTGTTTCATATGTTTCATTAAGCCGGACAACCTTTTGTCGTCGCTCAAGCTCCATCTCCTCAGCAATAAGCTGTTTCTGCTCGCCTTTCACACTGGCGCGAGCTTCAGCTTTTTTCTCCTTCATCTCCTCATGAATATCTTTCTCCTCTTCCTTCATCTTCTCCTTAAGAGCCGCTTTTCGCTCCTCAGTCTTCTTTGTCAGAACTGAGATTGCTTCCTTTTTCTTTTCCTCATCAACTGCAGTTACCAGATACGATGCGTAATAGATAACAGACTCAAGGCTCTTTTGTGGAATATCTAAAAGAAGAGAGAGCGGCGAGGAAGATCCCTTGAAAAACCACACGTGAGCAATGGGAGAGGCAAGTGAAATATGACCAATTCGCTCCCTCCGAACGCGTGAAAGTGTTACTTCCACACCGCATTTATCGCAAATAATCCCTCGGTAGCGAATTCTTTTGTATTTTCCGCAATAACACTCCCAGTCCTTCGTCGGACCGAAAATCCGCTCGTCAAAAAGTCCGTCTTTCTCAGGCCTAAGCGTTCGGTAATTAATTGTCTCAGGCTTTGTGACCTCACCATATGACCACTTCAGAATATCGTCCTTGTTGGCAAGCAAAAGCCTCAAAGACTTAAAGTCAAGTATTGTCGGGTCCTTAACAATCTTCTTCATGCCCATGTTCTGTATCATACGCCGCTTGTGCCTCCCGTCTGTGGCTCAACAACTTCTGAAACTTCCAATGACTCCTCAAGCTCCTTTACTTCTTCCTTCACCTTTTCAGATTCTGTATCAGACTTTGCCTCTTCAGTCTCCTTATACAGGGTTGCACCGACAGGCACGACATTAAGACCGAGTGACTGTAATTCCTTAATCAGCACTTTAAACGATTCGGGCACTTTGGGTGTTGGGATATCCGTTCCTTTAACAATTGCCTCAAATGCTTTCGCCCGTCCAACCACATCATCCGCTTTAATCGTCAACATTTCCTGAAGGATATGCCGCGCCCGATGCGCCTCAAGAGCCCAAACCTCCATCTCCCCTAATCTCTGGCCCCCCATTTGCGCTTTACCGCCAAGCGGCTGTTGCGTCACAAGAGAGTAAGGACCGGTCGAGCGCGCATGCGTCTTGTCCTCAACCATATGGATAAGCTTCATAATGTACTCTATCCCCACAACCACCGGATTCTCGTACGGCTTCCCGGTTCTCCCATCATAGAGGATCACTTTTCCGTCTGCCGGCAGACCAGCCTGTCTGAGAAGATCAATAATCCGATCCTCAGAAATAGATTCAAAAACAGGCGCTGCTACCTTCATCCCTAACTTCTTTGCCGCAAATCCAAGGTGCGCCTCAAGTAATTGCCCCAAATTCATACGCGCTAGGACCGAAATAGGTGAGATGATAATATCAACAGGTGTTCCATCAGCCATATGCGGCATATCGCAAAGCGGCAAGATCTTGGAGATAATACCTTTGTTACCATGCCGTCCTGCCAATTTGTCGCCGACTACCACATGCCGAAATTGCGCTACCTCAACGAGAATCTTTCGCATAGTTCCAGGTTCAAGCTCATCGCCCTTCTTACGATCCAAAATCTGAACAGAAATGACTGTTCCCCGCTCACCATGCGGTATGCGAAGTGACGTATCGCGAACTTCCCGGGCCTGCTCACCGAAAATTGCACGAAGCAAGCGTTCCTCAGCCGTAAGCTCCGTCTCACCCTTGGGCGCAATTTTACCAACCAAAATATCTCCGGGTCCCACCTCTGATCCAACAGCAATAATACCCTTATCATCAAGATTTGCCAGATCCTCCTCTGCAACGTTGGGAATATCACGGGTTGTCTCCTCAGGCCCAAGCTTTGTCTCAACAACGGATGCTTCATATTTCTCAATATGAATACTTGAAAGAACGTCTTCTTTTACTAATCGATCGGAGATAACAATAGCATCCTCATAGCCCAAACCATCAAGCGACGCATATGCGATTAAAAGATTTTGCCCCAATGCCAACTCTCCCTTATCTGCTGCCGGTCCGTCAATCAGAATATCCCTTTGCTTCACTTTCTGACCCTGACTGATGACTGCCCGTTGGGTATATGATGTAGCCTGAGATGTACGACGGAATGAGTCAATAGCGAATGAGGCCTTACCCTTTGCACCCTCAATGGTAACCGTATTTCCATCAACAAAAGTAACCATACCGTCAAACGGAGCCTTAACAACCCGCCCCATAACCTCAGCAATGGTTGCCTCCATACCGGTACCCACAATCGGACTATCGGGCTTGATCAAAGGTACTGCTTGACACTGCATATGCGTACCCATCAGTGCACGATTTGCCTCATCATGCGCGACAAAGGGAATAAGCGACGCACTCGTTCCCACGACCTGACGCGGGATAACATCAATATACTCAACTAAATCCCGATCTGCCTCAATAAATTCACCCCGATACCGAACCGGCACTCGCTCATCAAGTATCTCTCCTTTATCGGAAATTGAGATACCGGCATGGGTAATATAGCGCTCTGCCTCATCATCAGCATCCATATACACGATCTCCGAAGCCAAAAACATCTTTGCGTTTTTACCTCCACCCTGTTTTACGACTTTTCGATACGGTGCCTCTAAAAAGCCGTATTCATTGACCTTTGCATAGAGCGCCATATAGGTAACAAGCCCGATATTCGGACCCTCAGGCGAGCGGATAGGATCAATTCGTCCGTATTGGGAGCTATTAATATCGCGGATTGAGAAGGCAGCGCGCTCACGAGAAATTCCGCCTGCTCCCATAACAGTCAAGCGGTTGAGATTATCAATTTCTGAGAGGGGATTGGTTTGATCAAGAATAGTTGAGAGCTGTGAGGTACGGAAGAATTCATTGATAGATGCCATAATCGGCCGCGCATTAATAAGATTGGAAACAGTCACCGGCGCATCAGGTTGCATCAGACTCATACGCTCCTTCACCGAGCGCTCAAGCCGCAATACCCCGACCCGGAAAGCGTTGGTCGCGACCAGCTCTCCGACACTTCGGATTCTGCGATTTGCCAGACTATCAATGTCATCAACTATTCCTTGCCCCATGTGAAGCAAAATAAGGTAGCTTATTGCGGCAAAAATATCCTCAGTGGTAAGAACACGTGCCTCACTCTGGTGATAGTTGGGTACTGCTGCCAATTTTTTATTGATCTTATATCGCCCTACCGCTCCCAAATCATACCGCCTGTTGTTAAAAAACATATTCAGGAAATTCTCTTTTACCTTATCCAGGACGATCGGCTCGCCTGGATGCATTTTCTTGAAAATCTCAACCACTGCTTCCGTCTCGCTACCCGTCTCATCTTTCTGAAATGTATTTTCGATATAGGCCACCGCCTCATCGCCGGCAAGACCGCTAAATCGCTCTTTAATTGACTCATTGGACGAAACACCGATTGCGCGCAAAAATGTCGTTACCGGAAATTTTCTCCGCCTATCAATCTTGACGGTAATTGTACCGTAGCGGGTAGTTGAGAACTCAAGCCATGATCCATGTACCGGTCTTATCTCCGCAGTGTAAAGTGTCTTACCCGTTGCCGGATCCGCAACCGCGGTAAAGAAAACGCCCGGCGAGCGGACGATCTGATTAACGACTGCACGTTCAATGCCGTTAATAATAAAAGTCCCCCGCGCTGTCATTTGGGGGATGTCGCCCAAAAATACCTCTGAGGTATACTTCTTTTCGGTCTTCTTATTGGTAAGGATTACTTTAACTGTAAGGGGAGCATCGAAGGTGAGGCCTTTGGCAAGTGCGACAGAGGGGTCGCTTGTCGGCTTGCCGATACGGTAGTCTTGAAGCTCAAGACTCCAGTTCTTGCCGGTAAAATCATCAATCGGGGAAATCTCTTTGAGGATCTCACCGATCATCGTATCAAGGAAGAGCTGATAAGAATTTCTCTGAACTGCCAATAAATCAAGCTGCGGCAACGTGGAATATGTTCTTCCCCAGTTGTGCCTGACAATATCTGTATTGCTTGTTCGTGTCTGTTTGCGCATGCGAGAGAGTCGGTATTTGGCAGAGTACTCTAAACAAAACAACAAAAGATACAGAGGTTTCCCCCTTGCATCTCAAAAATGAAACTTAGAGTACAGTATTTATAGCAAACCCAAAGCTCTATGTCAATAGGGAAAGCAAAAGTAAGTACGAATATAACTCGTGCTATAATAATAGCATAGCCATGACAGCCTCGGATATTGTAAAAAAATACATCTCGTTTTTTGAGGAGCGGGGA
>CAZTFV010000050.1:0-8447 GCA_964613075.1 uncultured Gammaproteobacteria bacterium
TTATCTTTTGCAGGCGGGTGCGGTAGAGGGACTGTATCCGCCTGCAGCAACTCAAATTCCTCAAATGTAATCGCTCAGGATTTGACAAAATATTCTTCGAGCGAGCGTAGCGAGTCGAGAAGTTATGTTCTCGACTACGTTTACCCTGAGTGCATCGAAGGGCTCGAACAATAACTTCTTTGTCAAATCCTGACATATTACTCCCAAATTTTCTTGCAGAAAGATTCTCTTTTCCTTATAATATGCCAACGCGGAGCTGTAGCTCAGTTGGCCAGAGCGTTTCATTGACATTGAAAAGGTCACAGGTTCGACTCCTGTCAGCTCCACAACACAACGCACTTAAACGTATGACTCGTGAAGAAGCCTTTCAGCTGCTTACTAAATATCTCTCCAACAAAAACCTCATCAAGCATTCGCTGGCGGCAGAAGCAGCGATGAAGGCAATTTATAAGCGATTAAACAAGAATTCATACGATGCTGCAATGGAGGAAGTTTGGGGAGTTACTGGCCTTTTACACGATGTCGATTATGAAATAGCGCAGAGCGAAAATAAACTCAATCAGCACGGATTACTCATTTTTGACCGCGAACCTGATGTGATTCCGGAAAATATCGCCCGTGCGATAAAAGCGCATAACTACGAAAACACCAAAGTGATGCCGGAGTCCCCGATGGATTGGGGAATAACCTGCGCGGATCAACTGACTGGCCTTATTGTCGCAGCAGCTCTTGTGCATCCCGAAAAGAAACTCGCTCCTCTTACGCCAGAGTTTATTCTCAAACGGATGAAAGAAAAATCATTTGCCAGAGGTGCAATAAGAGAGTATATTTTACTGTGTGATGAGAAATTAGGAATCCCACTCCCACAATTCATCGCACTAGTTCTTTCGGCAATGCAACAAATTGCCCCACAGCTTGGGTTATAGAAAGATATAGTTGACATTTTCTCCTCTTGCTTTGTTATACTGACCTAACATGAAACGAAAAGTCGATAATTCAAGTGCAGTTACGAAAGAAGATATTGATCGACTCGAGGAACATCTTAGTAGGATTGATACAAGCATTGCCTTAACACAAAAATTGTCCCGCCTAGAAATATTATCTAGTGCATCTGAGACGCAACGACGATTAGAGAGATTGATCAAAGACTTTAAAAGCGAGAATTTCACCAGACTTGATGGTATCGTTAAAGAGCTAGAAGATCTTCGCGAAGATAAAGTAATAGGTATTTCTCAAACAAAAGAGCTAAAGAAAAAAGCTGAAGAACACGAAAAAAGAATTAATAAGCTCGAAAGTCAACGACTTGCCGCATAAAGCTTGACAGAACGCGTGCTCATGGATATAATGAGATTAATGAGTAAACAATTCTCTATTTGCACATGCACAACTTCCTCGCTGTAGGGATTGTTTTTGTGCTGAAACCAACCCCGCTAAGCGGGGTTTTTTAATGGAAAGCTCGCAAAACACTATGAAAAAAAGATTGGAACAGAATAATACCTCTACAACATGCACCCTCCTCTGGAGGTTGTAGTTTTCGTGCAGTACGCACAACGCAACCTCCTTAACAAGGAGGTTTTTTGTTTTAAAGGAGAAAATATGTCAGTAACTATAGAACGAAATATCGAGGCAATTATTGCAGAAAAAATTGCCGCTGCAGAAGTGAAAGCAAGAAAACCGCTTTCAGAAGAGGCGAGAGAAAGAATAGCTGCTCAGATTCGCTCAGGAGTTGAAAGGCCGCGGGCCGATTCAGCCGACAAAGTTATTCGACAGAAAGCCTTAGAGCTTCGAGACGCATTGGAGCAATTCTCTGGCGCAATAAACAACTCTGAAGAGGTACTGGTCAATGCTGTGGTAGAGCTTATTATGGCTAGGCAACCAGTTCCTATTATTGGCTTTCGGGGATTCGGTGGAAAAGTTGCCCCAGACGATTACGATTCTGCCTATATTGACCGATTGAATTTGCTTCGCGATGCCGTTTCCGCTCACCATGAACCTGGTGTAACCATGCGGATAATTCTTGCTGATATACACGGTGTGTTCAACGGATTTCTTTCAACAAATGAGAACGGGCAAGTGCACCTTCCTGCATATCTTGTTGAGATTCAAGAGTCATTGCATGCCCAAGGAGTAGCAACCAAGCCACTGTCTGAATTCTATACCGCCTATAGACTCACTCTCCCGCAAAGTCTTACCGATGTGTCTCAGCAAGCTGCATACGTTTTCGCAAAAAATCGGGAACAATTTATTGAATCATCTGGAAAACATAACAAAAGAGGGCTTGACCCAGAAATTGCAGCTCGCCTTTATGTTCAAATGCGCTGGCAAGAAATTCCAATGCTTAAAGCAGAGGCACGTGGAGGATTAACAATCTGCAAAGGGAGCAAAAGTTTGGGTAATGAATTCCATCCTATGCCTACTGTTTTTCTCAATGGCCAAACACCTTGGTTTACAAATGACACTGCAATGAAGGGAGGTGAAACTATATGAAGAAATTACCATCAGTCTGGATTCAGGAACTGACATGGCAACACGTTTCGGATTATTTGAAGAAAAATGATATTGCGGTTATTCCTGCAGGAAGCACTGAAGAGCATGGCCCAGCAGGACCACTCGGCGTTGACGCGTACGCGGCAATTGCGCTTGCAGAAGACGCTGCAAAAAAAGCAGGCGTGTTGGTAACGCCGCCGATATGGTTTGGCGATTCAAGCCATCACACTGGTTTTCCCGGAACGATTTCTGTTCGTCCGGCAACGCTCATCGAGGTAATCAAAGATGTATCGCGAAGTCTGGCCAAACACGGATTTAAAAAAATCCTTATCATAAACGGCCATAAGATGGCGAATCTTCCAGCTCTGACGACTGCAGCAAAGGAACTGCATGAGTATGAATTGCAAGACGTTTTCTTTGCAGTTATCGATCCGTGGAAAATAGCCAGGAAGATTTCAGCCGAAGTCAAAAGCACCAATGAACATCATGGTGGGGAATTGGAGCTATCGCACGTGTGGTATAAGCGCCCACATTTAATTCAAAAAGACAAATTGACCAAAGGGAAAGTGCAATTTGAAAAAGTGTTCTCCAAGTACTCAAATGATGATCTTTTTGGCCCGAGTGGTGAGATTATCGATATTCCGTGGAATAGCAAAGAGCAACGGGCGTTTACGCCAGATGGGTCATTCTCAGCATCATACAAAGCATCAGCGGAAAAAGGCAAAAAATACCATGAATATATGGTTGGTGTAATTGTTGATTTTATTTCGTGGTTGCGAAAGTATGACGGCCCAATTGGCAGGACTGGAGGACTGGAAAGTGATAGAAAGCCCCGACTAACCTAAGCGGGGCTTTATAATGCGTATCAGTTTTGCTATAGTACAGCTAACTGTTATTCTTCGAGTGAAATCGAGAAGATAACAGTTTAGTTCTCGACTCTCCGCCAGCTGGCGGATCGCTCGAACAATATACTTATGCATGATCAAGAACAATTACAAAACATCAGACACTCATGCGCGCATTTATTGGCGGCTGCGGTCAAGCAGTTGTGGCCTGGGACGCATAATGCGATTGGACCATCTATTGAAACTGGCTTCTATCAGGATTTTGATTTTGGCGATCGAAAAATTACAGAAGAAGATTTGCCAAAGATTGAGGAAAAAATGCAAGAGATCGCTGCGACGTGGAAGGATTTTGAGACTAAAGAGGTCAGTATCGAACAAGCGAGAAAAGATTTTGCTGATAATCCATATAAATTGGAACTGATTGAAGAATTTGGAAAAGAAGGAAAGACTATCACTGAAAATAACCCTGGCAACTTCCTCGACCTTTGCAAAGGCGGACATGTCAAAAATCCAAGGGAAAACCTGAAGCATTTCAAGCTTCTTTCATTGGGTGGTGCATACTGGCGGGGAGATGAGAAAAATAAAATGCTTACTCGGATTTACGGCACGGCTTTTCCAAGCAAAAAAGAACTGGATGATTATCTCTTCATGCTTGAGGAGGCGAAAAAAAGAGACCATAAGAAGTTGGGTCGAGAACTTGAACTATTGTTCTTTGATGATACTGCTCCTGGCATGACGTACTGGCTGCCAAAAGGGCTTATTCTTTATAACATCCTCTATGATTTCGTCCGCGAGAAATATAAAAAATATGGCTACCAGGAAATAGCAACGCCAATGTTGAATAAAAAAAAGTTATATGAAACCTCTGGCCACTGGACGCATTACAAAGACGATATGTTCATTGCCGACATGGGTGAGCAAGAAACATTTGGGATAAAGCCAATGAACTGCCCAAATGCGATGACCGTCTTCAGATACAAGACGAGATCTTATGCCGACCTACCGTTACGACTTGCAGAGACAAGCTTACTTCATCGCTATGAACTCTCAGGTGTGCTCAATGGCCTTTTTCGTATTCGGGCGTTTCGCCAAGATGACGCACACATTTTTATAACGCCTTCTCAAATCAAAAGCGAGTTTGAGAACCTCATGCGGATGGTCGAGGAGATGTATGCGCCATTTGATCTGTCGTATCGGCTTCGCTTTAGCACGCGACCGGAAAAGTTCCTGGGTGAAGCAAGCGACTGGGACCTGGCTGAAAAAGAGCTCAAGCACGTCCTTGATGACTCTGGAAAAGAATACGTGACAGCCGAGAGAGAAGGCGCATTTTATGGACCAAAGATTGATATCCTTATGAAGGACTCGCTTGGTCGGGAATGGCAGACTGGCACTATACAACTAGACTTGCAGCAGCCAAAGCGGTTTGAGCTGATTTTTGCTGATAGTGACGGGTCTTTGAAAATGCCGTTTGTCTTTCACCGGGCAATTCTAGGCTCATTTGAACGCTTCATCGGAATTTTGATTGAACACTTCGCAGGCGCATTTCCGTTATGGCTTGCACCTGTGCAAGTTACACTTCTTCCAATTGCCGATCGACACGTAGAATACGCTCGTTCGATTATTCGAATAATCGAACAACAAGGAATAAGAGTTGATCTTAACGACCGGCAGAGAACGCTGCAAGCCAAGATTCGCGAGGCTACTTTACAAAAAGTACCCTTTATGGGTATAATAGGGGACAAGGAGATAGCCAAAAAAGCTATTTCTGTGCGCACGAAAAGTGGGGAAGATAAAGGACAAATGGAGCTTTCCCGCTTTTTAGTTCAATTACAAGAAGACATTGATAAAAAGACATAAACGCAAACAGGAACAGAGAAAGTTTTACCGGACGAATGAGCGCATCTTTGCATCTCAGCTTCGTGTTTTAGATGATGAGGGCAAGCAAATAGGTATATTGTCAAAATTTGATGCACTCAGTAAAGCAAGAGCATTAGGATTGGATCTTGTGGAAATAGCGCCGATGGCCAAGCCACCGGTTGTGAAGATCATTGACTTTAAAAAATTCCTGTATCAGGAAGAGAAGAAAAAGCGCGAAGAGAAGAAGAAAGCCAAGGTCTCAGAAACCAAAGAGATACGCTTAAGTCCGTTTATCTCTGAGAATGATCTTCAAGTCATGATCCGGCGGGCACGGGAATTTTTGCAGGATGGAGATAAAGTGCGCATGGTTCTCAAATTCAGAGGACGGCAGATTATTCATCCTGAGTTCGGACGGGCGGTTATGCAAAAAGTCATAGATGCTCTGAACGATATTTCAAAAGTGGACAGGGAACCGCACTTTGAGGGCAAACAACTAATCGCTCTCTTGTCGGCAGAAAGGAAAAAAAGTAATGCCAAAGCTGAAGATAAAAAAATCAGTAGCCAGACGGTTCAAAATAACTAAAACCGGAAAGGTGATGTTTGGTCACCAATACGGAAGCCATTTAAAGCTGCATAAATCAAAGCGCAGAATCAGACGGCAAAAAGAACCGGGTGTGATGACAGGAACATTTGCAAAAAAAGTGAAGAAAATGCTGGGAGCAGCCTAACACAAGATATTAAGTAATTAAGATATTGAGATATTAAGTAAAGTACCCTTCACCTAATATCTTAGTATCCTAGTATCGTAATATCTAGAACTATGAGAGTAAAACGAGGGACAGTATCACGAAGAAAACACAACAAACTCTTGGGTCTTACCAAGGGATTTCGTGGTACAAAAAGCAAGCTGACAAAAGTCGCGCACGAAGCAGCGCTTCACGCTGGTGCCTACCAATATCATGGCCGAAAGTTAAGAAAGCGAGATTTTCGCACACTTTGGATCACACGAATTGGCGAGGCAGTCAAGCAAGAAGGTATGTCCTACAGTGTATTCATGAATAAATTGAAAAAAGCCCAAATCGCGCTTGATCGAAAAGCGCTCAGCAATCTAGTCGTTCATGACCCGGAGACATTCAAACAGCTCATTTCGCAAGTCAAATCCGCATAGATCCTCAAGAAAAATTATGGTCACTGCGACAACTGCTGAGTTTTGTGCTATCCTAACTAGATATGGAACATACGCTTATGAATATCAAGAATAATGCGGTTTCGCTTATTCTTGAGGCAAAATCGGTTGAGGAGCTTGAGGAGATAAAACTGCAGTTCTTGGGTCGCAGCGGCTCCCTCACGCTTGCGATCAAGGAGATAGCCAAGCTACCGGTAGAGCAGCGGCCGGAGATCGGGCAACTCGCCAATGAGACAAAGAAAATCATTGAAGAAGCGATTGCCCAGGCGGGTCAGAATCTAAGGAGCGTTAAAACAGTCGAGCGGGCGAAGAAATTGGATGTAACAGAGCCTGGTATCCGGCCGCCGCTTGGGCACTTACACCTGATCACGCGGGCAATTTCTGAAATTACGTCTATTTTTGAAAGGATCGGCTTTTCCCGCGTCCGCTATCCTGAGATTGAGTGGGACTGGTACGCATTCACTGCCCTCAATTTTCCAAAGGATCATCCTGCCCGGGACGATTGGGAGACGTTTTTTATTGATCAGAAGCCAGATAGCAAAATGGGGCCTATTGTCCTGACCCCACATACCTCATCAGGGCAGGTTAGGGAAATGGAAAAAGGCACCATGCCAATAAAGATGCTCAATATTGCCAAATGTTATCGCAGACAGTCAGATGTATCGCATACGCAAATGTTTCATCAGTTTGAAGGACTCGTCGTTGGAGAGAATATTTCAATCACACATCTTAAGGGAACGCTTGATTACTTTGTAAAGTCATATTTTGGCGAAAAAAGAATTTCAAGAATTAGGCCCTATCATTTTCAGTTTACCGAGCCTTCCTTTGAAGTCGATGTCTCCTGCGGGGTCTGCGACGGGAAAGCCCGCCTGCCGGACGGACAGGAATGCAAATTGTGTAAAGCAGGCTGGCTTGAGATGGGAGGAGCAGGCATGGTACACCCCAATGTTCTCAAATACGGCGGAATAGATCCGAAAAAATATACCGGCTTTGCCTTCGGCTGGGGTGTAGAGCGGGTACTTATGATGAAAGAGGGGATTGAGATCGACGATTTGAGATTACTGTACTCGAACAACTTGGAATTCCTTGAGCAGTTTTAACTCCTTGATTGATGTCATCCTGAAGGAGTAAAACGACTGAAGGATCCCCTGAGGCTTGCAAAGAGATTCTTCGCTAGCGCTCAGAATGACAAATAATATGAATATAAAAATCTTAGACAGTTGGTTAAAAGAGTATTTACATACAAAAGCATCGCCGCAGCAGATTGCAGAGAAACTTTCCTTGACGAGCGTTTCTATTGAACGAATTGAGGATTATAAAAACGATAAGCTGTATGATATTGAAGTTACGACCAATCGCCCGGATCTCATGTCCGTCGTCGGGATCGCAAGAGAGGCTGTAGCAGTCTTGCCACAGTTTGGGATTGAGGCAAAGTTTATCCCTCCTAAGTTCTCAACACGTCATCCTGGAGAGGCAACGACCTCGATAGGATCTCAGAAAAACAGAGATTCTATCGCTTCAGTTTACCCTGAGCCTGTCGAAGGGTTCCAGAATGACAATGAGAAGTCACCCATAGAAATTGTTAATGATCCAAAGTTGGCGAATCGGGTTTGCGCGGTTGTTATAGAAGTAAGGGTTAAACCTACACCGCAAAAGATTGTTGACCGCCTGGAATCTTCAGGAATACGAAGTCTAAACAATCTGATTGATGTCACAAATTATGTCATGCGAACCATCGGTCACCCGGCGCATGTTTTTGATTTTGATCGATTAAACACGAACAAACTTGTGATTTGCGAGTCAAAAAAAGGCGAGGAGATTGAAACTCTTGATGGGAAAAAATATGTATTACCAGGCGGTGATATTATTGCGGTTGATGAACATGGCCGGATCGTTGATCTGTTGGGAGTTATGGGGCTTGAAAATAGCGTAGTAACCGATAAGACAAAAAGGATTTTGTTTTTTATCGACAATAATGACCCGACCAGAATGCGGAAAACCTCAGTGTCTTTGGGTGTTCGCTCTGAGGCTGTACAGCTGAATGAAAAAGGAATTGATCCTGAGCTGGCAAT
>CAZTFV010000051.1:0-8447 GCA_964613075.1 uncultured Gammaproteobacteria bacterium
ACCGATTGGTATCCGTTAAGATAGGCAATGTACATCGCGATCGTTGCCACGACTGTTTTCCCGCTTCCTACGTCCCCTTGCAGCAATCTATTCATGGGTTTATTTGCTGACAAATCCTTAAATATCTCAGAAACAGTCCTTCGTTGTGCACTCGTGAGCGTAAATGGCAGCGATTCCCAGAACGCATCAATTTTTTGTTTGTGTTCTGCAATATGGAATGCGCTACCCTTTTGCGTCTTTGCCCACGAAAGTTTTCGATGTAGTGCTTGTATCTGCAGGAAAAAAAGCTCATCAAATCCGAGTCGTTCTCTCGCCCGGCCCGCTGTCTCAAGACTTTGCGGAAAATGAATTTCTCTTATTGCCTGTGGAAAATACATGAAGTCATATTGATCGAGAATGTTTGCCGGCATGAATTCTTCAAGATTTTCCCCAAGCTCTGAAAGTAGTATATGTACTTGTTTGCGCAACCATTTAGATGAAACACCCTTCGTTTCTGGGTATACGGGTACAAGCCTACCGGTATGGATGGTTTCGCGCTTGCCCCTCGAAGCTCGAAGAGCGAAGTGGGGTTGTTCTCCATCCAGTTCTTCGTGGTTCTGCGGTATTATCTCAAACTCCGGTGAGGTCATCTTTAATTTCCGACCAAATGTCTCAACCTTTCCCGCAACAGAAATACGATCATTTTCCGAAATTGTTCTTGTCAAGTACGGTTGGTTGAACCAGGTTAGCTCAATTCTGCCTGTCTCATCAATCACAATTGCTCTCTGGATCGTCTTAAAGCGACTTCGCAAGTAATCATTTTTTATACTCACGACCTGACCCTGTATTGTCACGATCTCTCCCGGCTGAGATTCTCCTATTTTAGAGATGAGCGAATAATTCTCATACCGCGATGGGATGTGATACAAAAAATCAGAAAGTGTGAAGATGTTAAGCTTTGCGAGTCGGGAAGCGTACATTTTATGCAGACGACTAACATCAGGAATAGGGGTTTGTAAATTCATTAGGCTTATTCTATCAAATAAGCCAATAATCCAATAGTCAAATAATCAAATGTATTAATGAATTTGTTTATTGGTTTATTTGGATATTTGTTTATTAGAGCAGGGTTAGGTACGGGAGGAAGGATGTCAGGATAAGCGCGAGTGTTGCGATAATAACAATGACTGTCCAAAATCTCCGATGTTTACGAAAGGTATCCACAAAGAATATGATAGCACAGAATATTTACTTTTTACTATTTAATTTTTAATTTGGTATAATCAACCTACCTATGCTGTGTCCCAATGATCACTCGGAATTAAAAAAGGCCTCATATCATGGTGTAAGCATCTACGAATGCCCGAAATGCCATGGCATGTGGTTCCCGCAAGATGAACTGCGGATAGCAAAAGACAACACTGATGAAGATCTGCGCTGGCTTGATTTTGATCTTTTTGCCGAAAAGACAGGCAAGTTTGCTTTGGTAGCCGGAGAAATGAAATGTCCCAAATGCGGTAAGACAATGCAGGCAAAAAAATACGCAGGCTCCGGTGTCATTATCAATGTTTGCCCGGATCAACATGGCGTCTGGCTTGATAAGGGAGAGTTCCAAAAAATCATTCATTATCTGGAAGGCAGACTGGTAAGAGAGCCATCCGGCGAGCTTGCCAAAGATATGGTAAAACAATTTGAAGAAATTGCAACCGGACCTGAAGGAGCTATCTCAGAACTCAAGGATTTCCTTGCAGTAACAAAACTCTACGAGATGCGGCTCACCGCCGAGCATCCGTGGCTCGACTCCGTCCTCACCACCTACTACGCAGTAACGCCGTTTAAATAAGAGATTAAAAAGTAAGGATAACTTAGGATGTCAGTGCCAGAAGGCGCGACGACCGGTGAAGACCATGGGAATGCCTGCTTTATTTGCTGTGTCAATTGATGCCTGATCATTGATCGATCCACCCTGTTGGACAATCGCTCCAATGCCATGCTGTGAAGCGAGCTTGACCGAATCATCAAAGGGAAAGAAGCTATCGCTTGCCAACACCGCGTCCCTGGCAAATTTTCCCGCTTGCATTAAGGCAATTTTCGTCGATCGAAGGCGGGATGTTTGCCCGGATCCGATTCCGCGTGTCATCGGCAATTTCTTATCAACAACAAGCACAGAGTTAGACCGAATACGCGTTACAAATTTCCATCCGGTCTGCATCTGTTGTAATTGTTTCTTCGTCGGCTTTTTCTTGGTAACCACCTTCCAGTCCGCAAAGCCTTTTTCCAGGAAGTCATCACGCTCTTGTAATACAAATCCACCGTCAATCCATTTCAGATCCATCCGCTTCCTGGTAATTACGGGAGTATCGCCAAAAACATAAATACCCATACTTTTTCGCAGTGTCTGTAAATATGCCAGCGCCTCATGATTAACGTGCGGTACCGCAATAATGTCCATATTTCCGCGCTTTGCGTCCTTGAATGCGCCAATCACCCTTGCAGCTGGCGTATCCATAGGTTTATTCAGGACAATCACACCACCAAAAGCAGACTCAGGATCCGCATCAATTGCCCGTTGCAGCGCTTCTTTGGCCGATTCCCCCAGAGCAATGCCGCACGGGCTATTGTGCTTGATAACAACAGCGGCCGGTTGCTCAAAAATCCGGACAGATTCAAGCCCGGCATTTATATCCGTAACATTGGTGAGAGACAAATCCCTCCCCCACAGTTTTTGCAAATGTTCAAATGGTGAATTCCCATTTGGCGTTGCATACACTGCTGCTTTCTGATGAGGATTTTCGCCATAGCGCAAATCGTTAACTTTTCTGCCGGGTAAGGCAATTTCATTCGGAAATAATTCAAAACGAAGATACTGCCCAATTTGCGCGTCATAAAAGGAAAGGTGACTAAATGCCTTAGCAGCCAGTTCTCGACGTAGCGTTTCCTCGACCATCTGTTCCTTAAGTGCGCTGGCCACGACGGCATAATCATTCGGATCAACGACCACGAGGACATGCTTAAAATTCTTCGCTGCTGCGCGGATCATGGTTGGCCCGCCAACATCAATATTTTCTATCGCTTCCGAAATTTGGACGTTGGGTTTGCTGATCGTTTTCTCAAATGGATAGAGATTACAAATAACGATATCGATTGGCTTTATTTTAAGGTCTTTTGCCTCTTTAATGTGTTTGGAATTTGATCGATCAAATAAAATACCCGATTCGATCTGAAAACTAATTGTTTTCATTCTTCCATCAAAACTCTCGGGATTTCCCGTTATTTCCTGTATCGGGACAACAGGGATTTTATTTTGCTCAAGTATTTTCGCCGTGCCACCGGTTGAGATGATGGTGTATTCAAGATCGGAAAGAGCACGAGCAAACTCCGCAATTCCTGCTTTATTATAAACGCTGAGAAGAGCATATTTGGCAGGAGATTTAGTATTTGATGATCTCATCTTTTATCCCCTCTTCAACCTAACTACTCTTCTCTTCCCTACTTTCAAAACCATTCCATCTTTTATAGGGACTTGGCTCTTTGGATCCGTAATTCTTTGCCCATCTACCTCTATTCCTCCTTGCTCAAAGAGTCGTTTTGCCTCGGACATTGATGTAGAAAGGTTTAGGTCAACGAGTAAGTCTTCGTTGACGAAGCTTTCATCCTCATCGGTATCAAGCGTTACTTCTTCAATCTCAGTCGGCAATTCACGCCGTTGTACTACTTGTTCAAACATCTTTTGTGCTTCTTGTGCAGATTCATCATCGTTTAGAAGCTTGACGACCTCAAAGGCAAGCATTTTTTTATACCGCATAGGATTCTCTCCTTTTTGTAGTGATGTATCAATACGCTGTATTTCATCCATCGGAACACGAGTGAGATATTCAAAAGCCTTGACGATAACCTCATCGGGAAATGCCATGATTTTTGCGTAGAGATCTTCAGACTTGTCTGTTATCGCAATCGCATTGCCTTCTGTTTTGCCGATTTTGTTTCCCTCAGAATCAATTAAGAGAGGAGTCGTCATAACAAACTTATCTTTGTGCAGCATGTGTCGCATTAATTTTCTTCCCATGAGCATGTTAAACATCTGATCGCTGCCACCAATCTCTAGATCAACCTCCATTACAACGCAATCATATGCTTGCATTACAGGGTATAAAAATTCATTCATGTATACGTCTTGACCTCTCTTTTGCCTCTCTTGAAACAAGTCGCGTTCAATCACTTGCTGCACAGATAAGAGTCCAGCAATTCTCAAAAATTCAAGTCCGCTTATTTTCCCAAGCCATTCACTGTTAAACCGAACCTCAACTGGGTTGTCGCCACTGAAATTTAGAATTCTACCCGCCTGTTCTTTATAGGATTTTGCGTTTTCTAATACCTCATCACGAGTTAACATTTTTCTCGTAGAAGTTTTTCCGGAGGGATCTCCAACCATTCCGGTGAAGTCACCTATGAGGAAAATAACATGATGCCCAGCTTTCTGCCATTGTGCGAGTTTCATAAGCCCCACCATATGTCCTACATGAAGCTTGTCCCCCGTCGGATCAAAGCCCTGATAGAGCCTTAATTTCTTACCAGAGCGGAGCACCTTCTCAAGTTCTTCTTTTGAAGGATAGATTTTATCCACGCCGCGTGTTAGTAGCTCATCAATCTGATCCATGAGCTGAGTATAGCATAAGATGGGAACTTGAGGCTAGACATTGGAAGCTAGATGCTAGAATTTGAAGTTAGATAATAGATGTTTGAATTTGTCTATCTTCTATTCTCAAGCTTCATGATCCAACTTCCAGTTTCCAGCGTCTAGCATCAAATGTGTGATCGTTTTGTTTTTGCTATAATACTCACAATCTATGTTCGATTACCGTCCTGCCAGACGTCGCCGCAGTCGCTTGCGTGGCAAGCCAGTTGTCAACTTCAAAAATATTTTCTTCCTCAGCCGGCTCACGAAATACATTTTTTTTGCTGTGATAGCCGGGGTCATTGCGGTGCCAATCCTTTTTCTTTGGTATAGCCGGGACTTACCCACTCCAGGTAAGATTGTTGAATCCAAATACTCTGATGCGACACGTATCTACGACAGAACGGGAAAAGTAATTCTCTATTCAGTGTATGAGGAGCAAAATCGCACGTACGTAAAACTTGATCAAATCCCGGAAAATCTTCATGATGCGACAATAGCAATTGAGGATGAGGACTTTTACAAAAATAAAGGATTCTCGCCGGTTGCCTACCTTCGCGTCGTAAAGAACGCGCTACTGGGACGGGGTCTTGCCGGTGGGTCAACTATTTCGCAGCAACTGGTGAAAAACGTACTCTTGACCAATGAGCGAAGGTTCTCCAGAAAAATAAAAGAGCTGGTACTTTCCATCCAGGTCAATCAGCGCTTCAGCAAGGATCAGATTCTTGAATTGTATTTGAATAATATTCCCTATGGCGGTACCGCAATCGGTGCCGAGGCTGCGGCGCAGCAGTATTTCGGCAAAGATGCCAAAGACCTGGATCTTGCAGAGTCAGCCTTTATCGCTGGCTTGCCGCAAAGCCCCACAGCCTACTCCCCATTCAGCGGCAACAAGTATTACATCGGCAGAACAGAGGCAGTACTTAAGCAGATGGTTGCGAATAAATACATTACGAAAAAAGAAAGCCAGCAAGCGTTTGAAAAAATAAAGAATTATAAATTCTCTCAACGCGCAACTTCCATAAAAGCGCCGTATTTTGTCATGTACGCTCGAGAGCTTTTGGTGCGGGAATTCGGTGAGCGCATGGTCAATACCGGCGGGTTGCAGGTAATAACGACCCTTGATTATGATTTGCAAAAAGAAGCGGAAAAAATCGTCAAAGAAGAAATAGAAAGTCTGAAGGCCTACAAAGTCGGTAACGGTGCCGCGATGATCACCGACCCTAGAACCGGAGAAATCCTTGCCATGGTTGGAGGTAAGGATTATTTTGACGAAGAAAATGACGGAAATTTCAATGTCGCGGTAAGTGGTGAGCGCCAGCCCGGGTCATCGCTCAAGCCGATTATCTACGCCCGCGCATTTGAAAAAGGCTACACTCCCGCAACGCTTCTGATGGACGTGCAGACAGAATTCCCGACCGACGACCCAAGTCAGCCGATCTACACACCTGTTAATTACAGTGGGAAATTTTCAGGACCGATGCAGGTTCGTTTTGCCTTGGGAAATTCAGTCAATCTTCCGGCTGTTAAGATGCTGGCAATGGTTGGTATAAAGGATGCGATGCAAAAAGCCTATGACATGGGTATTAAAGAATGGGAACCCACGCCAGAGACATTGCAGAATGTCGGATTATCACTCGTTCTGGGAGGCCGTGAGACAACGCTTTTTGAAGAGATGACTGCATATGGCGTATTGGCCAACAAAGGAAAACGCCAAGATCTTCGCTCAATTCTGAAAGTAACCGATCTGGAAGGAAAAAAGCTATATGAAACGAAAAAAACAGACGGTGAACAGGTATTATCCGAAGAAGCGACCTTCTTAATCTCGCATATTTTGCTTGATAATAATGCCCGTGTACAGGAATTCGGGACCAACTCCTACCTTAGGATTCCCGGGAAAACAGTCTCGGTCAAAACAGGTACGACTGATCAGAAACGGGATAACTGGACAGTCGGATACACACCGTCAATCGTTGTCGGCGTGTGGGTAGGAAATAATGATAGGTCTCCTATGAATCCTAAAATCGCATCTGGTGTAACCGGCGCCTCAAGCATTTGGCATAAGCTTACGCAACTGGCCCTAAAAGATAAAGACAATGAGGAGTTCCAAAAACCCGACAATGTCGATGCGGTGCAGGTTGATGCCTTCTCAGGCGGTCAGCCGGTCGACGGGCAGGCAACCCGCACGGAATACTTCATCAAGGGAACAGAGCCAACGACTCGATCAGTTATTCTGCAAAAAGAATTCTATGTTTTTAAAGAAAACGATCCTGTTTCAAAAGACGGCAAGAATAGATGGCAGGAAGGGATTGATAAATGGATCGAACAATTTCACAAAGATGATCCTAAATACCATCCGCCGGAAGATGTGAAGAATCCGAAAAAAGAACAGGGTAACAGCAATAACGAGGATACACCTATCCCTTCCCCAACCGAAAGTCCCACCCCGACACCCACACCGTGAACAATCGTAGTTATCCTGCTTTCAATTCTGCTTTGTGCTTTTCCTTAACAGCTTTGAGAATTTTTTCTCTGATCTCACAGACTTCCTCGCCGGTTAAATTCTTTTCCTTATGTTGATATAAGATATGGAATGTGCGGGTTGCTTGGTATTTATCCAAAAGTGACGCTTTAACAATGAGCTCACTTTGTTTCTTGATCGTCTCTATAATATCTCCGGTTGTCACATCATCGGATACGACGAGCGCGAGGTCTTCAATAACCGGCGGGTATTTGGCAAGCGGGGTGAAGGTTTTTTTCAAGGTTGCGTTTTTCACTATGATTTCAAAGTTGAGCTCAAAATCGATAAGGTCATCTTCCAACACCTCAATTGTCCCAATGTTTTGTTTGTCTACATACACATCAGCGCCTACCCCACCATGTGTGGTCGGTTTGAATCCAATATGTTTTATTCCCAAATCCAAAAGCAGCTGCTCAATGACGCCTTTCACTTCGTAAAATGAGACAGTCGGATGTTTTACTACTCCGGAAAGCGCCCGGGTCTCAATCGGCAAATCAGCCCCGTGCTTTGTGTACACATTTGCGATCTCAAAAATTTTTACAGCTTTTCTATTTCTATTCTCATGGATCACTTGTAAAAGACTTGGCACAAGCGTATTTCGCATATAGACGTGATCCTCGTCCAAAGGATTACGCAATTTTACCGCCTCCTCAATCGGCCCCTCGTACATGCTCTCCGCGACCATGGAATAAGTATATGTTTCTACAAAGCCCCAATACTTTAAGGCTTCTTTTACTCGCTCTTCCCAATAGAACGTATTGTCACTCAGGAGTCGTGTTTCACCGGTAACAAATGGAGGAATAACGCTTGGCAGGTTGTGGTAGCCATATACTCTCGCAATTTCCTCTACAATGTCTTCCTCAATCTCCAGATCATTCCTATATGTTGGAATTGTACATTCAACTGCCTTCGTCATGCTGGCCCGCTTCGCTCTCGCTTCAGCGAGGCGAGCTTGTCCAGCATCTCTCCTTGCATTTGGAGATTCTGGACGCGCGACTTTGTCGCTTGCCAGAATGACGGGGTTGAGGTTTAAGCTTTTCAGTATCTCTATCAACTTCTTTTCTGGGATCTGAACGCCAATCATTTTATTTACTGTTTCCTCGTTAACCGTAACCGTTCTTTTTTTCGGTTTATTGGGGTAAATATCAACAATTGGTGCCAGCAATGTGCCGTCGGCAATTTCCTCATACAGTTTAATGCCGTATAAAAGCGCATCCATTGCCAGCTCAGGATCAATTCCTTTTTCATTCAGCTGTACAGCCTCAGAGCGAA
>CAZTFV010000052.1:0-8401 GCA_964613075.1 uncultured Gammaproteobacteria bacterium
ATCACTCTTGATTGATCTTCAATTGTTACATGTATTCTAGAAAAAGAAAGATAATTTGTCAATTGATGATTGATACTCTGCAAAAAGACCCATTGCTTCATCTTTGAGCGGGCCGGTGGTGACTGCCGCTATCGCGTTCGTCAGAATAAAAGAACTTACGATCCCTAGTCCAAGACAAAGCATCAGTCCCACTGGCCATAATGGCCGGTCGACAATGACGACTGATCCGATTGCTTTATCGTGCCAGGCCTGGCGATTGGGGTCTTTGAGGATTGAGAAGTAGCCGAGGCCAAAAATGAGGTTTGATAACTGATAACCGATGGTCTGTCTGAAGGCAATTCGCTTTAAGGATAAGCGTTTGCCGTGTTCATTCTTGACGCGTAGGCCTGAGAAAAGCTTCCCCAGTGTCCCGCCGAAATAGTAGGTGAGAAGAATGCCCTGTATATAGGTAAGGGGGTTAAGGACAAGAAGCAATACATAGAGCATGAGCGCAAAGACTGCTTGGGGAAGTGTCGGTTGCACTGCCGCGTAGTGCAGAAAAAGCGCACTCACGGTAATAAAAATCATCGTGTCCAATAAAGACGCCAGGAGGCGATGCCAAAATGATGCTTTGGGTAACTCAGTCATGGTTTTTATGTACGAGTTGATAAGCAAGTGACCAGACAGTTGCTTTAAAGGCCGTAATAATACCACCTAAAAGTTGCAGGAGGATGATAAACGCGAAGATCAGTATCCCTCCAGTAATGACTAGTTTCATCGCGAAGAGTTGTTCGCTATGTATCGTGAGGAAGGCAGCGGCAAAAATACCGGCTATGACTGCAATCGGAATAGCAATCACCACGATACTGGCAAGGCTATTTACTATTCCAAGCCCGAGCATGCGCCAAAAATGTATCTTGGCGAGCATATACCCGTGTTTTAAAGCCTCCATAGGCGATTGTCGGTTAATGACAACAGCGCGTGTAGCCCAGATAAGAGTCAGGGCTAGCAGAAGGAAGGCAATTATGAAAACAAGTAACCAAATCCCCATGAGTAAGCCGAATACTCCCTGGAGAGATGATCCTGACGACAGCCCTATAAAGAGTAAAGGAAATACCACTAGAATAGTTGCGCCGAGAACAAGATAAGGAAGGAATGTTACTTTGATCAATGGAATGATATTTGAAAGTGCTTTCTCTGAGGTCGTGCGGATGCTAACCGCCTGCTTGTGGATAGCTGCTTGTATTCCCTGCAGGAGCGCTGCTTCGGACCAGTTCTGAAAGATAATCGCAAGTGCAAATCCGGCAAGTGTAAATATGACTGCCTCGACTATGAGTAGTACGAATACCCACGAAGGCACTGCAGAGAAGAGATAGGAGAGGTTTTCTAAGAGAATGGAGGTTGAATCGCCTAGTACCGAATCGTTGCCTTTTTGTGAGCTTTGGAAGAATCTGGAAAATATCTCAGAGTCAAAATTGCTTAATGAGCGCAAGTTAAGGCCGGATCCTGCCCCCGCCGCAATGCCTAAGAGCCAGAGGACTTTATATGTTTTGACAATCTCCCAGGCTTGTCTGTAGAGTGATTCAATTGACCAGTCTGATTCTGTTTTTTCCATTGTAATCTTCCTCTCTTTAGATTACTATTGTAGTTGAGTTTCGTCAAGGAGGGGGTGAAATAGTAATAAATAATTTAGCAACTCCCATACAACGCCTGCTAGCATTTCTTATTGATGTTCTTATCATAGGAGTTATCAATTTTGTCATTGCGTTGCTCCTGGGCGGAAATAAGGAAGCGGCAAATCCAATTGTCTCGATATTAAATCTGGCAGTAACAATAGGCTACTGGGTCTTCTACCAGGAAAAATACGGTCAGACCATCGGCAAAAAAACTATGAATATTAAAGTCGTTATGGATGATGGAGCAACCAAGCCAACAGCCATGGCTTTTTTCCTGCGCGAAATTATCGGAAAATTCATCTCAGGCATCGCTTTATTACTTGGGTATGTTTGGATTCTTATTGATAAAAGACGACAAGGCTGGCATGATAAAATCGCCCACACCCTGGTCGTGAAAGTATAAGTAAGTAACTGAAGTGGTGATATCTTGACAATCATGTGTGTTTCCTGCACACTAGGTTTATGGAGCCTAATGTCCAGAGTACAGACCCAGCCCCTCAGAGTGCCAAGACCCTTCTGATTGTTATTCTTGTCTTAGCAGTGCTTGGTGCTGTGGCAATGTTTGCCTATTTCAGAAGCGCCCCTCCTGGTAGCGACCAAGATCAGGACCAGGAAGAAGAGCGAGCCGACGAGCAGGTGAATGAATCCTTCAAACCTCTTGCACCCAATACTGTTATATATGGTGCCTGGTTTGACAAAAAATCAGTCATCAAAGCATTTGATCTTACTTCCGGCACAAAAACAGTCCTCGCACGGCTTCCGGATGAGATTAAAAAAGTACAAGTCGTATCTCCCGATAAGCTTCTCTATATCGGGAAAACTGACAACCGCGATCACGGAAAAGAACTCGCAATCTATTCCATACCTGATAAAAAATCAACCGTCATCTACAAAGCGGATAATGGTTTTGGCATCGATGACTACGTCCTATCACCCGATCATCGCTACGTTGCCGTCTGGGAAGTGAAGTTCCCTGATGGCGCGGGATACTTAAGCGGCGGTTCCTCAAGAGTCTATACCGCGCAAGTTTCCCAGGGGGGGAGCAAAAACCGCATCTACGATGAAGTACAAGTAGGAGAAACACCGATTCATTATCCACGGGCTATTCTCAATAACGGTGATGTATATACAGACACATTTCTTCCCAATAGCAATGCCGGCTGGGCATATGGTATGAGTGTCAGCAATTTCCAAGGGACGCAAAAACAGGACATCGCTGGTATGCAAAATGGTACCTACGGCACCCAACCGGCGCTCTCCCCGGACGGCCGCTATCTGGCATTTGCCGGCTATGACGGCGCATTCGGGCCGGGTACGGGATTGGTCAATGGCTTCAGACGCGCACTCGTCCGCTCAGACAATGTCTCCCTGCTTGATACGCAAACACGATCGGTTCAGAAGCTGCCAAATCTTTCAGCCGCCAATGTGTATGGAAGCGTCAAGTGGGATAGTGTCAGCGGGAAGTTAATTTACACAGTTATCTCAAGCACGCCGGGAGTAATGGGTATATACGCGTATGACATGACGAGTAAGCAGGCAGTGAAATTGGACTTGGGTGATGCAGGGGACGCGCAGCCAAGTACTATGCTCGCATCGTTTTTGGGAAATGGGAGCCTCCTTGTCGGTGGATTGGATACATCAGAATCAGCACTTGGCAATTTAGGCGATATGTATGGCGCGCCCTACACTGACTTTGCAGTAATAGCACAACCGTCGGGTACTGCAACGAGCGAGAGTATTACACCTGTTGATATACAAGATAGTTACATGCAGCTTATCGGTGTCGTCACGTCCTCCTATTTTAAAGGCAGTAGCGATATCGGTGCAAGTAGCCTCATAGCTGCAGGAAGTAACAACAAAAAAGACAATAACAAAGGCGGAAAAGATAATAAAAACAATGGCAATAAGAAACCTGAAGACATTGAGACGCCCTGCGATAAAGCAAGTCCGCAGCTTTGTACGTTCCATCTTAAGCCATCACTCGCGCCTGTTCGGGAAGAGCAGCAATCAGATCCACGTCCGGAGCCAAGGCAACCTGGTGTACCTGTCCCACCCAGTCAACCCAGTCAACCCAGTCAACCTGAGTGTAAAGACGTGGCACTACAAAAATGCAGTAGTGTCCCAACAGATAATCAACAACAAAGTCAATGTATCGGTCAAGAGTACTTGCAACAAAAATCTGCCAACGCCTGTGACGATTCACCACTGTACCTGTACGGAATACCCGGCCAACAGGTCAGTGTAAAAGTCAATACGCTCGTATTTGCCGACACACCATCCTATAACGGAGGCTATAACATAACTCTTCTCTCAGGCGGTAAGCTGCAAGTTAATGGTGAAATATTCGATAGTTTAGAATACAACTACAGTCGCGGTATCAAACGCTTTGACCGCCCAACTTATGGTACGGTGGTTGCCCAAAACGACCTTGCGCGAACACTCGCCGACTACGCAGTAAAGCTAGGTTTAAATGCCAAAGAAACAGCTGATCTTGTTGTATATGGGAAGAAAACCCTAACCGCGCCGTACGTTTTTGTTTCTTTCTTTGACCAGGCAACCTCCGAACAGTTGCTACCGCTTAGCTTCAGCCCCATGCCTAACAACTACTTAAATGTTGTATTTTACTTCAGGCAATATAGCCAAAAACCCAACCTTACCCCTGTTTCGCCGCTTTTCAAACCGTTCTTAGATCGCTCCGGCCTCACCGCTGTTGAAGTGAGCGCAATGGTGGAGTAGGTTATGGATCCAAAAGCAACGCCGTCTCCTACGCATGATCCCAAGTCCTTACTGATAGTAGTTCTTGTGCTAGGACTACTCGGCATGGTATTAACAGGTGTATTTATCAGAAATACATTTATCGCGCCAAAGGAAGAGCAGCAAGGGGCAACAGATCAGGAGAGGGAGGGAACAATCGCACTAGCGCCAAATATAATTATATATGGCAATTGGCAAAGCAAAAAGACTGCGGTGAAAGCCTATAACATGAGCACAGGCAACACAACCGTCCTTGCAAGAGTGGGGGATAATATTAAAAAAGTAATCACTCTCTCTTCTGAGAAGCTGATTTTTATTAACAAAACCGATGCGCGTGATCACGGAAAAGAGCTGACGCTTTACTCCATAGGTGATAAGAAAGGAGAGACGGTCTATAAAGCCGATCAGGGATTTGGTATTGATGATTATGTCCTATCACCTGATGGTAAATACATTGCTGTTTGGGAGGTTAGGTTCCCGCAAAACTCTGGCATTTTACGAAACGGTACATCCCGCGTCTATACTGCAGAGATAGGCAAAAGCGGGAAAAACCGTTTGTACGATGAAGTGCAAATTGGAGACACTCCTGTCCACTATCCTCGAGCCATTGCAAATAATGGCGATGTATTCTTAGATACATTCCTGCCAAACAGCGGTGCCGGCTGGGCCTATGGCATGAGTGTCTCAAACTTCCAAGGGACACAAAAACAGGACCTTTCCAATATGCAAAACGGTACCTACGGTACCCAACCATCCCTTTCTCCTGATGGACGCTATTTAGTTTTTGCCGGGTATGATGGAACGCAAGGATCAGGAACGCAAGTCGTTGATGGTTTTAGGCGAGCGCTTCTTCGCTCAAATACTGTTGAGCTTTTAGATACACAGACAAAGCTTCGGCAGAAACTTACCGTACCCAATACCAGCACCTATGATAGCGTCCGTTGGGACAAGATAAGCGGAGATATACTGTTCTTAGCTTTCTCAAAGATAGCTGAAAATGAAGGGACATTTCGTTATGATCTTGCCACAAACCAGGCACTGAAGGTTCATTTGGGGAAAAGGGAGATAGGTACGCCTGCAAATATACTTGTATCATCACTCTCAAACGGTGATCTTCTCGTCGGAACCCTTGAGACGTCAGAAAGCGCTTTGGGGAATTTGGGTGAATCATACGGTTTACCGTATACGACATTGGGTGTTATTGCAAAGACTTCTGAAAGTCAAGAGAATCCTGCAGTAGAGCCCGTCAAAGTCAGAGATGGTATGGTGCAGCTGATTACTGTTGTGCCGGTAGATTATTTTCCAACCGGCAATAAAACAAATGGGAATACGAAGATCGCTGCCGCAGGACAGAATAACAAAAATAATAAAGATAAAGGAGGAGGAGATGGTGAGGATAATGGTTGTGGTGGACAAGACAATATTCAACTCTGCCTTTTTACGCTCAAGCCGGAATTAGCTCCAAGACGCCTCAGTCAGCAGTCAAATGATGCAGACGATGGAGGAGGCAGGGACGGTGGACGGGATGGTGGCAGAGACGGAGGAGAAAATGGAGGACGCGATGGGGGAAGGCCGGATCTTCCAAGCTCTGGAGGTACACAGCCACTGGATTCAGTCAATCAGCGGGCAGAGCAACAGCGGAACTGCGAAGCGCTCATCAGTCAAAAATGCGATAGCGCAGCAGATAAAAATAGTTGCACAACGCAAATACGACAATCAGATACTTGCGCTGATTCTCCGCTTTACTTATATGGGCAACCAGGCCAAAAGGTCTCTATCGCTGTTAACACGCGTATATATAATAGTAATGCATCCTACGAGGATGGATACAACGTTACGTTGTTATCTGGCGATAAGCTGGGGATAGGTGGGGAAGCATTTGAGAGCATAAAATACGATTACAATCCAGGTATCAAACGCTTTGACCGCCCAAACTATGGCACAGTTGTATCTCAAGAAGATCTTTCACGCACGCTTACTGAATACGCGCTCAAGCTAGGTTTGAACGCAAAAGAAACGGCAGATCTCGTTTCATACGGTAAGGAAACACTCACCGCGCCGTACGTTTTTGTTTCTTTCTTTGACCAGGCAACCTCCGAACAGTTGCTACCGCTTAGCTTCAGCCCCATGCCTAACAACTACTTAAATGTTGTATTTTACTTCAGGCAATATAGCCAAAAACCCAGCTTCAAACCAGTTTTGCCCCTGTTCAAACCATTTGTAGCCCGTACGGGTCTTACCGCCGTTGAAGTGAGCGCTATGGTGGAGTAGGCTGTAATGTATCTTACATAAACCCCATGACATTTCTATTGTTGACTAAGATACACACTATGAGACTTAATACTTTTGGTTGACAAACAGTAAAAGAATCAGCTATACAATAAATATATGGTAAAATCCGTCCAGCTGCATAGAAAGCGTGTCTCAACTAAGATAGGTGCTGTAATCCTCGTCATCATTACACTTGGAACCATCGTTGCTCTTTTTCTTATTCAAAGTCCAGTTGATCTTAGAAAACGCGCCGCTGAGTTTTCTTCAAACGTAAGTCCTAAATCACCTCTGGTGTGTGATATAAATGGAGATAACCGAGTAAATCTAAGCGATTTATCCTCCTTTAATAGATGTTATAGTGGTTCTGCCTGCTCTGAGGAAGAAAGAGATAGTACAGATGTTACAAGAGATGGGAGCATAGATGAGGACGATAAAACCTTCTTTACAGAAAATTGTATTCGTCTTACTCCGCTTGAGGCAACAGAAGACACCTATGTTGAGAAAGATCGTCCAAACAGAAACCACGGTACATCCTCAACTGCTCGTGTCAGTAATAATCCAAAGAACATTGCATATGTAAAATTTGATATCGAGCCATTAACACTAGTCGGAAAAACGATTACTCGTACACAGCTTACTGTTTATGGAACTACTAAACCTACTACTGTCTCGGTTTTTGGTGTAGCTGCCAGTTGGGATGAATCAACATTAACTTGGAATAGTAAACCAACTGGTGATGACAAAGTTGCAAATCTTATTTATACCAATATTCGGACGCAAGATGGATACTATGTTGGAATAGCCGATGTGACGCAGTATGTTGAAAAGTATCTTTACAATAACTATATAGGCGGACAAAATGAAGTTGCCTTTGTTCTTAAGACAGATAGTAATAAGGAGTTTGTTTTTAATACGAAGGAAACTAGATCATCAGAATTTGTACCGAAACTTCGGATTTCCTGGGGAAATTAGGATTACGCTTAGCGTTAAAATCTCTATGCCTCTAGCCCCTTATGCAAAATTTGTCGCATAAGGGTTTGGTAGGGAATATGTAACTTTGCTGCTTTTCGCTTTGCCTTTTCTACGAGAGATTCTTCTACTCGCAATGAGATTAAGCGTTTTGTTGGCTTGAGATTAGGAAAATTTACCCGTTTGAAATCTGACGCTTCCAGATGCTCTGAGAAGTCGGTCTTGTCCAGCCACTCTGCTACCTTGTCCTCGTTTTTAAAATCAGGCCACTTTAATTGCTTCTTCATATAATTTCTCCTCCTTTCTGTTCATGGTTCTTGCTCTTTTGGTGTAAGGTCTGTGGACATAGATGCATACAGTTCAGCATCTTATCCAATTTTTTCGTTTTTGCTAAAGGGACGTTTCTATTTTAAGCTAAGATACACACTATGAGACTTGACCCCGCTAGAACACTTCCTTGCTCCCGAGGCTTCCAGCCTCGCGTCGCAAGAGCGTGTCTACGGGGTCTGCGTCGTAAGTTGCAAGCAACTTACTCCTTGACAGCCTCAGATATGTCTGGTAAACTAGCTTCTACAAACCAGAAAAACACGTCTGTATGATGAATTTTTTCAACGGATAACTCCATACCCAAAGACATAGCGGGTATTTCGTCTGCAAAAACGGTATTTTCTCGGTTTGTTTGACAACTAAGTTTTTTGTGGCAAGGATTCGGGCCTGTCCCGCACCAGTCGGTGCAGGACAAGAGCCCTGTA
>CAZTFV010000053.1:0-8388 GCA_964613075.1 uncultured Gammaproteobacteria bacterium
AGCTAAACCACATGGAAGGTGGTAATCCTGGTAATCCACTGGCATTTGTACATGGGTGATGCTGATTGTTCCCTTGCAAAATTTTTGCTCTTGCGAAATAATGATACTCTTATGCTGACAAAAAATGATTTAACACAAATAGGTAAAGTTATCGATGACAGACTTGAGAAAAGGCTTGGTCATATTGAAACAAGGCTTGGTCATGTCGAACAAAGATTTGATCCTATTGAGAAAGGAATAAAGTATTTAAAGAAAAAAGTTAATCGGATGAACAAAACCCTCGATTTGGTTGTAAAGAATTATGATGAGGGCGATGTTAAACTAGAACGACGAGTCAGCAGAATCGAACACCATTTAGCCTTACCTCATGAAAATTGAATTATTTTTAGGTATCAAGCTAAACCACCTGAGCTAAACCATGGCTAAACCACCCGCTAAACCACCTGGAAGGTGGAACAGCTTCGCTACCTCTTGACATTTGTCTTCTAATTCTTCATAAAAGAATTATGCCAGATATTCGTATCCCTCTTGTTACAGACGAATTTTATCATATCTTTAATCGTGGAGTTGCCCGAAATCCAGTTTTTCTTTCTAAGCATGATTACAAACAAGCTATGCTTTCTCTATCCTACTATTCCTTACTTAATTATCCAATGAAACTTTCTCGTCTAAAAGAATTACCACATGAACAAAGGCAAAATATAATAAAGTCGCTCCACTCATTACCTAAAAAGGTAGAAATTATTAGTTTTGTTTTTATGCCTAATCATTTTCATTTTCTTCTAAAACAAACTACCGATAATGGTATGTCTTCATTCGTAAGTCAGTTTACAAATAGCTATACAAGATATTTTAATACCAAGCATGAAAGAGTTGGTCCTCTATTCCAAGGCGTTTTTAAAGCAGTCCATATAGAAACTGATGAGCAGCTTATTCATCTTTCCCGCTATATTCACTTGAATCCAGTTGTCTCTTTTGTTATCACTGAAAAAGAGCTCTCTTTTTATCCTTGGTCTTCTTTGCCACTTTTTCTTAAAGAAACTAGTTCATTTGTAAACACGAAACCAGTCCTTGACCACTTTTCTTCAAAAGAAGATTATAGAAATTCTGTTTTCGATCAAATTGAATATGCCAAAGAGCTTGGGAAAATCAAACATCTAATCATAGAAAAGGATTGAATAATAGATGGGGCCATAGGTAGCGAGGCTGCGCCACCTGGAAGGTGGTAGCCAAGGTGGTAGCCAAGAAGATATTAATAATGGTCTATAATTCTTTGAATATAATTAGGTTGGAAAGTAGTCCGAATGTAGTCCCAAATGGTCAGCTCAATTTTTTACTGGTGCAGCAGCAGAACTACTCCAGTGTGCAAGGGTATATCTTTGTAATTGGCTATGTTTTTCTATTGTGATAATATAGAGTTACTATGACGTTGGGGTGGGTACTTATCTTAGTCCCTCTTTTTCTTATCATTGGATACGGACTAATCGGAGTGCTCGGATCCATTATCATGGTACCCTTATTAATCTCGTTGACCCAAAGCAAACCGTACTATAAACGACATAAGAAGAGATATATTTTCATCTATCTTCTGGCAGCGCTTGCCATATCTTATTCTATCTATTTTTTACTAGTCGCTTTAAACATTATCGATACTTATTTTATGTTTAGAAAAGTAGCAGGATTTTTCTTAATATAATGCCATATCGAGGAGTTAACAACAGAGAGCTTTCTTTAAACGTCACTCGAGGTTGAACTTTTAGCTTCGTTTTTGCTATAATCCCTTGCATGGCTGAGGAAAAGATTGTCTTCATAATCCCCGGATACAAACACAAACCCTCGCATAAGGCATACAGCCAGCTCGCCAAAATACTCAAAAACGAAGGGTGTCATCCAATTCTTATTACTATACCCTGGAAACAAGCAACCATTTCTGAGAATGCTGAGTATTTTTTGAAAGAGTACAAGAAAATACGTGCAAAGAAAAAGTATATACTTGGATTTTCGTTTGGTGCAATGATTGCGTTTATCGCAGCAACAAAAGTACGCGCGTCGGGGGTGATACTCTGCTCTCTGTCTCCATACTTTAAAGAAGATATATCATCCTCTCTGCTACATTTTGCTATTTTGGTAAAACAAGTAAAGGCAGAGCAAATTCTTCTGCTGTATGGAACAAACGAGGCAAAACCGCTAATTAAACGCGTATCCGCGGCGTATCGTCAAATTTCAGTAAATCAGAAGCGCTTAATTCCCATTAAAGGTACGGAACATGATATAGGAGACAGAAGATATTTGCACACAATTGCCCAAATCGCAAAACTGCTAAACTAAACAACAGATGAAGGATTATATAAAGGAGAATAAAAAATGGTGGAATACTGTTACTCCTATTCACTCCAGATCCAAACTTTACGATCTAGAAAACTTTAAAAAAGGAAAAAGCAGCCTGCAATCCATAGAATTAGAAGAGGTCGGAAATGTGAAAGGAAAAACACTTTTACATCTCATGTGTCATTTTGGTATGGACACGCTATCATGGGCGAGGGAAGGGGCTATAGTCACAGGAGTTGATTTTTCTGATGACGCAATTACCTTAGCAAAAAAATTAAGTAAGGATACTGGTGTTCCCGCAACATTTGTCTGTTCTGACATATATGAATTGCCAAACGTTTTACATAAAAAGTTTGACATTATTTTTATGTCTTACGGAGTATTACTCTGGTTATCTGACGTTGAGAAATGGGCAAAAATAATTAATCTTTTTCTCAAAAAGGGCGGCATGTTTTATATCGTTGAACTTCATCCTTTTACCAATATTTTAAGCCACGATTTTAAAATTGCTTACAAGTATTTTGATAAAGGACCGGATGTGGATGATTCAGAGGGGACGTATGCGGACTGGGGTGCAAATATAAAAGGCAATACATACGTGTGGAGTTATACAATGAGTGACGTGATAAACTCGCTTCTTGGAGAAGGACTGAAAACAGAATTTGTCCATGAGTTTCCTTTTACCATGTACGATCAATTCCCGGGATTTATGGAGCAAAACAAAAAAAGACAATATGTTTTAAAAAACAAAAAAATTCAAGTACCCCTGTTATTCTCCCTAAAAGCCACAAAATAATTCTCTGAAAAGCCCTTTTTAGCCTATTTACGAATATGTTTACAAATAGGTTTACATATATTTAGTTTCAACTCCTCTTCTTATTGACATAAAGCTTGTCAAATATATTGACAATTACGTTGTGCTATAGTATAATTGTAACATGTTTGAGCCGAAATTCAGCCTCACGATTACTATTCTCACTCAACTTGGGACGATTGAACGACTCTACGGCCAGCTCTTGGGCGAAAAGCTCATCCCCTCCCTTGCATTGAGACTATCACAGGAGAATCAGATCCTGGCTACGCATCACTCAACAAGTATAGAGGGCAACCCTTTGTCGCCTCAAGACGTAACCAATATCGTGCTAAATGATAAAATCCCGACAACAAAGTCGGAAAAAGAAGTAAAGAATTATTTTGCGGTTTTAAACGCGCTACCGCAGATGCTACGAAAAAAAGAATCAATCTCAACCAAGATGACACAGGAGCTTCATCACCTCTTGATGGATGGGATAGAGCAGAAAGACTTAGGGAAGTTCCGTGACGGACCGGTTTTTGTCGGACATAAGACAAAAGAAGAGATCGTGGTCAAACATAACCCGCCGTATCATACGTATAAAGAAATAAAACAAGCTTTGGAGGACCGCTATGCCTGGCTGCAAACAGAGAACAGTTTCCCGCCTCTTATAAAAGCCGGAGTTTTGCATCATCAAGTAGCCTTCATTCATCCGTTCTTTGATGGCAACGGGAGACTCGCGCGCATATTGACCGTATATTATCTACTGCTGCAAGGATATGAAGTCACGAAGTTTTTTATTTTGGATGATCACTATGATATTGACAGGCAGGAGTATTCGGATATGTTGCACTCGGCAGACAATGGCGATGAAACGAGGTGGCTTGAGTATTTCTTAGGTGGCATAGCCAATTCGCTTCAGGCTGCTCTTGCCCGCATAAAAGACATGCAAGGGGCCAGGCTTGATGAGATTACGGGTGAGAAAAGAGTGCTTGTCTCAAGAAGGGAAGAAGAGGTATTACAGATGGTGGTAAATAGGAAGGCTATCAAAATGGCAGATGTGCAGGATGCGTTATCAGTCACCAGACAGCAGGCACATGCGTTGATACACTCGCTAGTGAAGAAGGGAATTTTGCAGAAATACGGAAGTACAAAAACAAGCTTTTACAAACTCGCAAGCAGTGACAGAACCGCAGTGTGACAAAGTTGCAAAATTTGCTATAATTCCAACTACAAGCGTCATCCCGCGGGCGTAATTCATCGGTTAGAATGTCTCCTTGCCAAGGAGAATGTAGTGGGTTCAATTCCCATCGCCCGCTCATTATGAAAATCTCATGCCCGGCATTTGATCATAATTCACCTATTCCAGATAAATATACCTGTAAAGGAGAAGATGTAAATCCTCCTCTTATTTTCTCTGATGTCCCAAAAGAAGCGAAAAGTTTGGTTCTAATCGTTGATGATCCTGATGCGCCTACAAAAACCTGGGTGCACTGGGTTGTTTACAATATCCCGCCTGTAGCCTCTGAGATAAAAGAAGACAGCAAGCCACTAGGCGTTGAAGCGGCAACTGATTTTGCTAAACCAGGCTATGGCGGCCCATGTCCACCCTCAGGTACGCACCGCTATTTCTTCAAGCTTTATGCACTTGATACAATGCTTGATTTACCTGACTTTGCAGACAAAGCAATGCTAGAGGAAGTAATGCAAGAACACATCCTGGCACAAGCAGAATTGATAGGGCTATACAGCAAGAAAAATAATTAAGAAACCCCTTTAGGTGGATTTGTAGACTGAGACTGTGAGCCTGTCATTCTCGTAGGCAAATTTGAAGGTCACCGGTTTTTCCAGCGTATTCTCAATATACAGGTTCTGCATGGCACTTGTTGCTGCATTCGCGGGTGAGTAGTAAATAGATACGCCGTATTCACGCGGGACCTGCGGGATGTTCGCAAAATCATGATTTGTCGGAGCTTTTACCGCAAGCCCTGCGTCTTTGGCTGCCCAGTTAATAAGAGACGCCAAATGACATACACCATCACCATAGAGATAGCCGGATGAGCGAAAGCCTTGGGCATAACCGAAATGAGCGTTGGTAGTCTTCACTATTTTACCTTGGTACTCAGGCAGGAGTGTATCATGGTATGCAAAGACTTCGCCTGGCTTGAGTGTAATTTCTGAAACAAAAGGCTTTTGTATCACGGGCCATTTGATATCCTGAGTTTTCTTTACTTTTCCTGACAGATAGGCAATATTAAGCAAAATATTGTCCTTAAAAACGCCGTTGACGGATGCATCCGCATAGCGATTTGTCAAAGAAAACTCGCGTTGAGACAGAATCTTCTGTTGATGTCCGGACAGGAAAGCTGCAAATGATAGCTCTTTGGCATCAACGTGTACGGCAAATACAGATGAAAGAAAGATACCTAAATTGAAAATAAGCGTAAGCTTGGCGGGTCTTCTCATAGCTTATAGTATTATACTATATAATAGTCCTACAGTCAAGTTGCTAGATCAGGCCATTGCTTCGCATTTTGTGCGCGCAGCCTGGAAACTGCGTCCAGATGCTGGAGCGAGAAAGGAGACGCTGTACTGCGTCTTTTTGTACTTCAAGGGGTGCTAGGTCGGCTCGAGCATAGCCTGTACCCATGCTATTCCACGTTCCGACTGAGAACTGGAATGCCCCATAGTACCCATTACCCGAATTTCGCGTCGCTGTCATGCCTGACTCACAATGTCCGAGGAAACCTATCTGTGCATCACTAAGCGGGCCAGTGGCACCAACTGACTGAATAGCCGGTGAAATAACGGGTTGTACCGTAAGAATGACCGAATCTGTTATTTCTTCAGAATCACCGAGCACTTTTTCACGCCCCTGCCTGCCGGCAGGCAGGTCGTATTCTGCAATGAGTAGGGGAGGAGTGGTGCGCAACTTTATCTCCCAACCTTCCTCAAGCACGTCCGGGTCTTTTATCCAATCGTTGTCCTTTAAGATATTTGTCCAGTACTCTTCGTAGCCATACTGATCCTCGGCGATTGAGACAAGCGCATCGCCCTTTTTTACCACGTATTTCACTTTCCGTATTGGTTCTTGAAGCGGTATTTCATATCTCGCCTGGGGAAGCTGGGGAGTCGTGGGAGTAAGAAAGAGGAGTGTCGCAAGCGTACTTTGCAGTAGGCTTTGTGTCATAAAGTATAATAAAAAAGTCCCGATTATTATCGGGACAATTAATGGCAGAGATTGTATCAAAAAAAGCTTGTTTTGTCAAGCTAAATGAATAATCTCCGGCGAATCAAACCACAGGGGCTAAACCCTTCTCATTTACCTCGTTTTATAGTATAGTACCTATACTTATCGAGCCCTGATGCTGGAATGGTAGATCCACCTACGGGCCGAGATGGCGAAACTGGCCCTCCTTCGTCCTTGCGGACTACGGAAGGGTAAATAGACGCTCTGATGCTGGAATCGGTAGACAGGCTAGCTTCAGGAGCTAGTGTCCGCAAGGACGTGAGAGTTCGAGTCTCTCTCAGAGCACTAGGCACCGAATGGTGCCTGGCTTCGCCAGTCTTTCCCTTAGAGTATCTCTATGCTAAAATAGCTACGCACGCGGATGTGGTGAAACTGGTATACCCCGAAGGAAGCCTTCGGCTCCTACGGGGCGAGCACGCAGTCATTATGCCGAGGTGGTGAAACTGGTATACACGCAAGCTTGAGGTGCTTGTGCCCTTTAACAAGGCGTGCAGGTTCAAGTCCTGTCCTCGGCACTACCATTCGCTTACTTTAGCTTCTGGTAAACCAGTTCGCTAAAGAGCGCTTCTGTAATGCACGCACTTTAATGTTTGATTGCGAATGGTAGTCCTGTCGAAATGCTCTTGCGCGAACTTGAAAGCGCAAGTAAATGGATGACAGAAGACCATTGGAGCTAATATATTACGAGTCTTACAAGAGCAAAGAGGACGCAATAAAAAGAGATTTTTTTTGAAAACTACTAAAGGCAAACTGCAGCTTAGAAAACAGATAAGTGATTTGAAAGAGGACCCTTAGCTCAGTTGGTAGAGCGTTGCATTTACACTGCAAATGTCGCAAGTTCGAGTCTTGCAGGGTCCACAAAGTCTAGGCAGGCGGGGCGCTTCATTTACATTGAAGGTGTCGGGGTTCAAGTCCCTGATCGTCCACACTACAACTAATCTTTTTTTTGTCCTCGAGATTCACTCACTACATCATCAGAATAAACAATTTTAAACACAACCTTCTATACTTGACACTACCTATAGTCATAATTATAATGCTACTTTATGGCTCGAGAAACAGGAGATCTTCCTCAACCGCAACTTATAGAAACACATGGCGTCATAATCCCAAGTGGAGATATACTACTTGGAGATACCATAAAAAATGAACTTGAACAAAACCCAAAGATTGTTCTAGTAGGGGAATATGTTGGAGGGGCACAAGTACCAACGGTTAGACAGCGTGAAGACCATCATGTCGTTGTAGTTGTTGGGAGTCGTACATTTTTTACTGCACCTAAAGAACCATCAGCTGATTTTGATAGCTTAAACGGGATTACCGCCAGTCTTCTGGTCCGCACAAATCCGACCTCCATCTATCTAGCTCGTAGAGCCTTCGGTAGCTCTTTTGAAGAGGATCCGTTAGGACAAAAATATAAAGTCTGTGGACTTGGATATTATGAGTGCGTCGGGAGGGTCGAGAAAGAGACTACTAAAAAAGGGAAAGTAACTGAAGTTAAGGTTTTTGATGCAGCTGCTATGACTGATTATCAAGAATCTTTACCGGATGCAGGGTCTGAGGAAGAGTTGGAACGGTTTACAACTCCTGAAAACTACATACGAATTATCCAAGTAATGTTGTATCCGCATCCTGACGTTGCGGAGCTTATTTCCCGATACTACAATGCTCAAGAAAGACCAGATACGTACGATTGGAGGAATTTTAGACATGAAATACAATCATTATGGAGGGAGGTTCCCGCTGGCTATGCACACGGACTACCATCCAATTTGCAAAAATATCTTGATTATTTACGAAAACAAGCTGCGTCTGCGTAGTCTTTCTATGACTAATTTCAACCTCGTACGGCGATCAGTTGCCTATACTTAAAGAGAAAAAATTTGTAACCGTTCACGGTTCCGACACAATATTCTTCGAGTGAGGCTAAATGCCGAATCGAGAAGTTTCAGAAGAAGAGTTCTCGACAAGCCCCGCTCAGCGGGGCAAGCTCGAACAATAATGTACCCGCGACCTG
>CAZTFV010000054.1:0-8200 GCA_964613075.1 uncultured Gammaproteobacteria bacterium
ACTCCACTTGAGTATATTGATTCTCTACTGTTACCGATGTCCTCATCTCGTACAAATACTTGACAAGTTGTCAAGAAAATATTATATTACACCTAATATGTATCAATTAACAGTAGGACAGTTTAAAGCAAAATTTTCTGAGATGCTTGTGAGGGTACTTAAAGGCGAAAGTATTGGTATTACATATGGTAAAACCAAAAAAAAAGTAGCAGCACTTGTTCCGTATAGTAAGTTAATAAAGAATTCCACGTTTAAATTAGGGCTTTTAGAAGGAAAAGCTTCTTTTAAAATTCACGGTGGTTTTAAGATGACAGATGAGGAACTTCTAAGATCGTGAACTATCTTGTTGACACACACGTTTTTCTATGGGTAGTTTTTTCTCCTAAAAACATTTCCAAAAAGGCGAGAAGTATTCTGCTTAACCAGGAGATGGTAAAATATATAAGTGTAATAACCTTTTGGGAAATTTCTCTTAAGTACCAGCTTGGAAAGATTGATTTAAAAGGTGTTTATCCAGATAAATTACCTTCTATTGCAAAAGATACTGGTTTTGAGTTTTTAAACCTGGAATTTGAAACAGCCTCCTCTTTTTACAAATTACCTAAACTGAAAGGCAAAGATCCATTTGATCGGATGCTGGCTTGGCAAACCATATGTAAAGACTTCTGTCTACTGACTAAAGATTCTGATTTTACCATCTACAAAGAGAATGGCTTAAAAGTAGTCTGGTAAGCTGTGGGCCCGCTTGGAGTCGGACCAAGCGCCTATTGTTTATAAGACAATCGCTCTCACCGCTGAGCTACGGGCCCCGAAAGTACGTCGATTGTAGCAAAAAATTCAAGGGGACAGAAGAGACCAGAGTTCTAGAAACAGTTTATCTTTCCCATACTGGGCTAACTGAAGTAAATCAGCAATACTGGCTGAAGTTTTAGAAGATTTATTTTGAAAGCCCGTCAAAGATCAACTTTTTAATCAAAGCCTGATAAGGAATATCCATTTTATGAGCCTCTATCTTCAGTCTATCAATCATGCCCATTGGTAATCTGAGAGTGATCGGCTTGGTAGTAAGTTTCAGGTTGGGAAATTGCCAATGCTCTACGGTCCTATAATCCACATATTCTGTAGAATCTACGTTTTGCCAAAACTCTCGCTCTTCCTTTTCTGATTGAAATTTAGGGATTTTTTTTAGCTTCTTCATACAACCTCCTTTCTTTTCTATTAGCTCTTCTTGCAGAAATTATCCTAATTTTACTATCTCTCATAGTAAACACCACAAACAAAAGTTTTTCATTTAAAGTCATTCCTATTGCTATATATCTTTCTTCTGTTTCCTGATGTTTAATGTCCCTTTCTACTCCCAAATTTTTATCCACGAATACTTCCTCTGCTTCGTTTGGTGTAATCCCATGTTTTTGATAACTTTTGTCAATGTTCCATTTATCCCACTCAAATCCAGCTATTTTCCTTAAATCTATCACTGTACATATAATATATGTACAAAGCTAGCTCTGTCAAGATAGAATTTGAAATCCTTACTGAAGCGTACCTGCTAATCAATGCTGTCGGACAAAAAATTTTTATGGGTGGTGGGTCAGGATGGGATCGAACCATCGAAACCTCGTGTTTATAAGACACGTGCTCTACCACTGAGCTACTGACCCATGAAAAGATACTAAGATATTTAGATATTAGGATATTAAGTGAGTTCGAATATAGCAGATTTCTATTTCTTTGCCAAATTATCTGTGCTTCGAATTAGTCCTCCGAGTATTACCCCTACTTTTTCTGTCTGAGCAATAACTCTATCAAAATCTGTCTGACTCATGAATTTTAAATCTTTTGCAGTAATTGATTGGCTTTCTACCTCTCCGAGAGATCCTCGCGCGTCGTAATAAAAGTTTAATCTATCTTTATAGTGATAACGGCAGAATCCTTCTGCAATGCAAGACTCAATAGATACTGCTGCGCGCTTTAATTGTGAGGTTAAACCATACATCTCTTCCTTGTGGAACTCGCCTACTATTTCGTAAATAATAAGGGTTAACCTATGCGCTTCTTTCCACGCTTCCAAATCTGTAAATTTAGCAATTCGTTGCACTTAATATCTTAGTATCCTAGTATCTTAATATCTAAAGTCTTGCCCGTTGGCTGATTTCTGCCTCGATTTGGTGGATGTCGCGGCCGTACTTGAGGCGGGAGAGTTCTTTGATAAGCTCTGAAACGCGCTGGTTTTCCTGCGCTTTTTCTTTGGCAATATCTTTTGTCGTGTCAAGAGAGAAGGGTGAGAGTGGCTCGCCGTGGACGATGGTTTTCATATAGCAGTTGAAACGGTCAACATTGATAAGATCCGATTCGTTGAAAACCGGCTGGAATTCGTGCTGGAGGTAATTAGCATCGGTCACGCCCACGCGAAACGCTGCCAGAGTACCCACGTTGCCAAAGATGGCGTTTTTGACTTCCTCTTCCATTTGACCGATAAACTGGTTGGCGACGACGAGGTTAAGGCGGTATTTTCGCGCTTCAGACAGGATCTGAGCAAAATCAGGTGTTGCGAAATTCTGGAACTCGTCAACATAGAGAAAAAAATCGCGCCGCTGATCCATCCCGAGATCTTGCCTGCTCATCGCGGCAATCAGAATTTTGGGAACTAAGACCAAGCCTAAAAAGCTTGAGTTCTCCTCGCCTATCCTTCCCTTGGAGATATTAACTAAGAGAATTTTCCCCTCATCCATGACACGGCGGAAGTTAAAGGATGATTCTGACTGACCGATGATATTGCGGATCATTTTGTTGGTAACGAAACGGCCGAATTTGGAAACGATATAATCTAATACCTCTGATTTGTGAAAGTCAGATGTCTGCGCGATCTGATCTGTCCAGTATCGCCTGACAATCGGATCTTGGACTTTTGGAAGCAGCTCTTGCACAAAATTAGCATCTGTCAGAGCCCTCACAACCTCGACAAACGTCGAGCCTGGTTCATACATGACTGTCAACATGGCGTTACGGATAGCGTGCTCAAACCGCGGACCGATAATACCTGTTTTATTCGGATCAAACAGCTTGTACATGAGACCGATTATGGATGAAACGACAAAATGCCGCTGCTCTTCAGTCTGCGCATCAAGCATATTAAAACCCATGGGTCTTTGGGTATCGGAGGGGTCAAAGAGGATAACATCCTCTGCCCGTTGCGGCGGTGTTAATTTCAGAATATCTTCGATTAAGTCTCCGTGCGGGTCGATAACCGCTACTCCTTCGCCGTTTTTAATATCCTGCATGATCATTTGCTTTAAAAATTCGGTTTTTCCTGTACCTGTTTTTCCGATGATGTACATATGGCGGCGTCTGTCATCCCTGTCAATCGCAACGGGTCGTGATATACCGCGGAAAACGCTTCTTCCCAAATACAAACCGACTTCTGGCACATTGGCAGGAACAGGTGCTCTTTTTGCACTTACCCAAAAAATACCGGGCGTTGAGACGCCTTTGTTGGGAAAATGGTAGATAGTTGCCAGCTCTTCGGATGTCAATACGGATGTCTGTCCCCACATCGGAAAGTAGCGGTAAATAAAATCAGTTAAAAATGCGCCTTTGAGCCGAAGCTTATTTTTTGAAAATGAATTCTGGCTGCTGTACTGAGCAAAGGCATTGACGATATTCTCAAGATGCGCTTTGGCTGATTCTTCTGTGCTTGATGAGACAACGATACGAACGAGCGTGTTAAACCCAGGTTTTCCGACTTTATTTTCAATTCCTTCTAGCTCTTTGGCATCGGCTGAGTATTTGGCTGTTTCTGGATTGGCTTCGGTCTTCTTGGTTGAGGCAAGGTAGTCTTTGCCTGCTTTTTTCCACGTATCTCCTGCCGGATTGATGAGTAGCTGCACCACTGCGCCTTCACCAGGACTCATTTTGGCAAGGATTGAGGTTACGGATGATAAGGGGTCAACCGGCAGGTCTTTGTAGACTTTAATCGGCTTGTAATCAATCGATCCAAGGCGCAACGAGGCAAAGGCTACTTTGCCGTTTTCTGAAAAAATATTATATTCCGTGCCGGCGAGAGTATCCTGCTTCTGCTTGGCAGCCGGATCGTCTACTGCTGAAATCTCGGCATCAGGGTAGGCGCCGTTTATTTGCTTTTCGACAAAGTCGCGGAATTTATTGGGCACGCTGACGTAGAAACGGATGTCTCCCGGCATACCGACTACTTCAAAGGAAATATGGGGTGGGTTTTTGAGCCGGAAACGTCCGCCCTGCTTGCCAAGCGCCACAAGGCTGGCAAAGAGTTGTTCTGCCGCGTCTATTTTTATCTCGTTGTCACGCGGCAGGGCAATCTGCAGAAGCGTCGTATTGAGAGAATCATGCTCTCTGGTGCGGTTACGCATCCAAAGCAAAAATGCAAAACCAAACAGAACGCTTACTGCTGCTATGAAAGCGATTGAGAATAACCCTGCAAAAAAGGTGAACAACATTACTTCCGGTGTTGGTATTGTTCCCATATTGTTTTTAATTCACTAATTTCCGATATGCTTTTTTAAACTGCTCAAGGACTAACTCTACCCGCCAGCGCATCGAATCTTTTATACCATATGCTTTTTTTGCTTTTTTTGCTTCTTCTTCTGTCATGGGCAGTTTTATGATACCCGTTGGCGTCGTGATGACCGGCGTTGCTTCTTTAGCCAGGCTCAACCCTGCCTTTGCCGCATCTGGGTGAATCTTGGGCGTATGCTGTAGCGGAGTAACCTCAACGCCTGCTTCGGCAACTTCTGGATGCAGCGTTGGCTTCTGATCAGATGGCGTTACCATTTCATGTTCGCTTGTTGCCTGGGCGGGCGCAAACTCTTTGTGCGATAGGCTTACTGGTTGAGTCGGCTGGGACGGCTGTACAGGTGGCGCTTGCGTTATTTGCTGTATAGAAACCCCTTGTTGCCTTGTGTCATCCTGCTTTTTTGATGATTGAGCAGTATCATCCATACGCTCCTTATCTTAACATGAATATGTAGATTACACAATGAAAATAGCCTTACAACATCATTTCAATTTTTCTGATTTTTTCTTTTGACAGAAACAATCATAATACGGACAGTGCCTGCACCCATTGTGGCAGCAAGCCCTACGCTTTTTGAGAAACGCCTCTGTCAAAACTAAGAGTCCTTGGGCGTCGACATAAAAATCTCTCCCTTCTTTCAGGATCGTTTGCGTTTTCTTCATGCAGCTAATATTAGACCTTCTTCCACTGTTTCGCTTGGAAAAATAATAAGCGGTGTCGATGCAAGTTCTGAGAATTGTCCTCCTTCAGCAAATTTTTCCTCACAGCTTTTGCAAATATCGCAAGGACCAACCTCAACATTTTTTGCTTTACAAACAACACAGTCACCAGTATGGTAACTCCATTCCTTTTCATTAAGTGTCATGCTCCTATAATCCATACTGCCGCCCAATTGTTTTTTCTTCTTCCCAAACCCAGATCCATTTCCGCAGCCATTTGCTTGAGGCTTATATTCTTCCTCGGTAAATCTCGCAAGAGGCGTACCGTGTCTTTGGATTTCTAAAACAAAATGTTTTGTGGCAAGGCTTCTAAAGTATGCGCTATCTATTCCTTGTCCTCGCACAGATCTCTTGACTGCATTTTCCCATCCATGGAACTGGTCTTCAATGAGCTGATCAGGAAAACCTTGCTGCATAAGCTGAAAAATGCCCAGAAGCCAAGAATCATACTCAGTCAATATGGCTTCCATCTCCTGGTCGCTCCTTGCTACTTGATCACTTGCTGGAACAGCAATTTTCCTCTCAAGAGGTGTCTCTTCGTAAAGTTTGGTGATTAAATGCTGAATATGACCAATTTCCATTGTTAGCCTAAGCTTCCCGACAGCACCCAGAAGATTATTGCCTGCAAGCTGTTCGCCACTCAGCTGGGAAAACAGTATCTCTTGTTCTGGAAGATCGAGGTAGTTACGGATTGAATTGGAGACAAGTTTTTCTTCTCCTTCCTCAATAACCACCTCATGTACCCGTACAAAACTATGCCAGCTAAAGTTCCATTTTGCTCGCTCTTCAATGGGGATCTCAAAAACTGTTGGGCTTAAATCAATAAATCGGTCACCCGGCCTCGCTGACGCAAGCTTTTCTTCAAGAGCAATAGTCCATTCTTCGTCGGCGGCGGCACGATCTCGGTACCACTTCGGTAGTGAAGTATCATTTTTTGGACGCATGTAGCTCGCTCGGGCTCTCTCTTTATGTGGTCCAAAAACAAGTTCCACATTGCCTAGTGAATCTCTTACGAGAGCATGTTCATATGTGACTGTTGGGGTCTTCCCGTATGTCTCCTTAGCGTAGTAATGTGCTTGGGTAAGAAAAAACTCTTTATACGACTCGCCATACAGCTGAATTAGCTCACATTCTCTGCTTAAATCAAAAGCAAAGGGCTCCTTTTCTTCTTCCTTAAGATAGTCCCTGATATCGATGACCTGTTGATTGGGTTCTTGATTATTTGGGATAACCCAAAGAGAAGGTCTGTGACGATTCTCTACTGCAGCGACCATAAAAAACTCCTCTTCTCGCCTAAAGCGAACCGAGGAGCACAAAAAAAACAGGGTGCTTCTACTCGGAAGACTTCAGGGCTCTGGCTCTGTCTCGCCGAAGCTTTTAGCGAAGGCGGACTTTCACAGTTGCGGCACAGCGGGAGATTCTCACTCCCTTCACCCGAATAAATATTTCTTTTCTTTTTTCTTTTGTTTTTGATTGACAAAACGCGCCATGGTAAAAAGAAGGTCTGAAAGGCGATTAAAATACGGTATTATTCCAGCATCGACCTGTTCTTTTTGCGACAATGCAATAATGTGTCGTTCCGCTCTTCGACAGACAGTCCTCGCCATGTGAAGAAATGCTCCCGCCTTCCCTCCCCCGGGAAGAATGAAGTTTTTCAAAGGTGGCAAAGTTTTTGTTAACCTATCAATTACTCTTTCAAACGTTTCCACCCGTTTCCCTAAATTCTTACTTCTTACTTCTTGATTCTTGCCCGCTGGCGAAGCCAACACCGCGCCAATTGCAAACAAATCATGCTGGATATTCTCTAGCTCTTTTTTTATTTCCCTCTCTGAAGCATTTAAATGCGCTATGACGACTCCCAACATACTGCTGAATTCATCCACTGTTCCATAGGCATCAACGCGGTCCGATGCTTTTGAAACGCGCTTGCCGCTTGCTAGTGATGTCTGCCCTTTATCGCCTGTCCTTGTATAGATCTTCATAACTTTTTATGGGCAGGTTGATGGATTGGGAAAAACTTTAAGAAGAGCTCGTATCCTCCGAAGAATATTCCCGCATAGAGCAGGTCGCCTATTATTGTGTTTCTAAAAAACGGCAGAGCGAGTATGTATGACTCCAGTAATCCGCTTGCTGTTTTGGGGTACATTGTTCCAACAGTCCAGACTCCGAAGTTTGTGATAAGAAAAAATAATAGAGATGAAACGAGTGCGCCGAGGAAAATATTTCGGAGTGACTTGTGTTTTTTCAACCAGAGACCAATTAACCCAGTCAGCAAAAAACTACCATAAACAAAAAGCATTGTGTTATGAAAACCTAGGGAAATATCGGAAATAAACAGCGCGGTGAGCGGAACTATTAGCGCGTATCTTTTATCTAAGTATACGCCGCCAAATAGCGCCATTGCAGCAATCGGCGCAACATTGGCAGGGTGCGGAATTAAACGCAAAATAACGGCAAAAAAGACAATTGCTGCTGGCGCTAAACTGTTTTTTAGAACTAATATTTTTCGATTTTCCATTCTATCTTGTCTCCTTTTTTTGTTTGATAGTCCGCAGGGCCAACTTGTGCCATTTTGCCATTCACATAAAACGCCCAGTACTCTCGCCTTTTGTTATCTGCTTTTCTTCCATCAATGATATGAATAAGTCCTGATGCCTCTTGTTCGTATGATGCGTACTCATGGAGCAGCTCAAGCGCTGACTTTCCTTCCTCGCCTGTATAAGAAACTGTTGGATTCTCCTCAACCAATACATCTGTCGTATCCTTTGGCGATACCCCGCTTCCTATGCGCTTTTCCCCTCGCTCATCAAGGTAAACAGTAAATGCTGATCCTCCCAAAAAGCCAACAACACCTCCGATGAGAAACGCAATGACAATTCCTATTTTTAGCTTTTCTCTTAATCTCTCCATAAAAAATCCTTCTTAGTCCGCC
>CAZTFV010000055.1:0-7411 GCA_964613075.1 uncultured Gammaproteobacteria bacterium
CTGAGTCCTTCCGGTATATCCCGCTGATCATAAAATGCAGTCTCCCACATAGTGGAAGTGAGTGCTGCTTTTCCGTTCCCATTTGTCTGTGGGGCAGTTCTTGCCTGAGTAGTAGGTTGTCTAAGTATATATTTACGGCGTACCGTTGCTGGAGCACGCGAAGCTTCATCCATATTTCCGACATTTACCGTCTTCAGGAATTCATCAGAACAGACTTCAGTAGGATCGATTTTTGTTTTGGCTGTTTTTCCGTTAGGCTGATTTACAGATGGTAATGAGGTAAAGACCACTGTCTCTTTTGGATCTGCCCAGCTCACATCTACCAACAATCTGTTACCGCTTTCATGAGGTGCGTGTCCATTTGCAGAATGAGGAAAAGAGAAACCACCCTCTATTGGTAAAGAAGCGGCGATTGCGGCTGATCTAATTGCGCTGTAAGCGTCTTTCGTCATACGTTATAGGCTCAATCGTAAGCATACACTATTCGCTCATGATGAAAATCAATGGGACGATTAATATGCGTTTCTCCGCCTTTTTGATACATAGGCGGATATGGAGAGTCTATTACCTCCCGATAATAGCCAATATCATCTACTTGATATTCTGGCATGTATTTTTTCATGCTATTCTGGCACTGGTCGGTTGCCAACCCGGGTTACTCGTGCTTCGGGCGTATTTGTCGGCCAGACGCAGCGGCCGCCGGGTTTCGGCGTGTTGCACGTCGGAATCGGCGACGGGGTAAAGGTCGCGATCACCCATTCGCACGTCTGCCCCGGCACCGCGGTCTTGCAGTCGGGCAGGAGCGGGGTCGAGGTCGGCACCACGCCCGGCGTCGCCGTCGGCAGCTCTGTCGGCACCGCCGTCGCCAGGACGAACACCAGTTCGCCGCCCTCGACGTTGACGCCGATCGCCGCCGGCCAGGTCGGCCACGTCGGGTGGTACGGCTGCGGTGACGCCTCTACAATGCCCCAAGATTGCTTCTGATCTGTAGTAGCAGGAACAGCACCATCTTCCTCGGTCGCAGAACCCAATACGTAGCCAGCAACCCCCACCCCAGTAAGGGCAATAAGTAATAGTGAAGCCTTAGCAGCTTCTCTCATATACGTTAATTCTTATTCTTCTGCTATCGTAACCCAAATTTAATCGGGGTAAGCAATTATCTCAGCCCGAATATACCCCTACTATAGGGATTTGTCAAGTTTGAAATAAAATCGATAATTTCTTGCCTTGATCATGTTTTTAGTAAAAATGAGGAAGAGAAGGGATTTGTTATAAGATAATAAAAGACTAGACCGATCTCTCGCGGCTGTACGTACCTGCTTATGAAGATAAGAACGTACTGAGGTCTGGCTTGCCATCAGAATTCATACTGTTTATTTATATCCTCCACCTCTTTAGCCTATAGAGACGGTCTGATTCTGTCAAGGGGAAAATTCAGTTCTAAGCTATAAGCATCATAAAATGTACCAATTGGTAAAAAAGATGATGAAATTACATTGTTACAAAGCCAGTGACGACTCCGGCTAATTTGCGATATTGGGATTTTGGGTGCGCTCGCGGATCTGTTCACCGACTTGCAACAATCTATTTCTAACCTCCTCCATACGTTGTCGTAGCTCCTCTGCGGCTTCTTGCAACCGTCGCCGCATTTCAGCCAGCCGCTCCTGAAGAAGCGTCAGCCAATCAGGTGTTGGTGTGCCAGGTGGAGTGCCGCTTCCTCCAGGGGTGAGTGGCGGTACGCCAATTGTCGGTGTGCCTGTCTGGCCGCAGTTGGGCAGCCCAAGACAGACAAAGGTTGGCGTTGCCGGCGGTTGACCGCTACCAGGCGTAGCTGTTGGATTCTTCCCATCATCGCCGGGAGTTGTCTCCGGTTTTTCTTCATTTTGTTTTGTACCAGTTGGTTTATTCTCATTCTGGTCAGCGCCGGTTGGATTTGGTTCTGAATTATCTGTATTTTCATCACTTTTTGTTCCTACCGATTTTGCCGCATTGACCCTGCCGTATTTCCAGAACTCTCCTGTACCATCAATTTTATCGGCGCTATTTTGTATCTTATAAATAACTTCTTTAGCCGACATACCCCTATTCTCAGATAGAATCAATCCTGCTATCCCTGCTACCATTGGTGTTGCCATGGACGTGCCTTGGGCTAAATTATACCCACCTTTACTAGTAAGCCAGGTGGAAAAAATTGAAGCTCCCGGTGCCCCGACGTCAATGCGTTCGCCGCTATTTGAAAAAGATGCTTTCTTATCATTTGCATCTGTTGCTGCAACCGAAATAACCTCGTCATACGCTCCGGGGTAGAGGATTTGATTTTTTTCATCACAGTGGTTTTGTGAAAAATTACCATCACCGCAATTGCCGGCAATCGCAACAACCACGACATTTTTATTTATCGCGTCATCGATTGCATCCCTCAGTGCTTGTACATCAACCTTTGTCGCAAGACTCAAATTAATAACATTCGCCCCATTGTCCACCGCCCACTCGATCGCTTTTGCAATAGTAGCAGCATCGCCAACTTCGTCTTTGTCTAATACTTTTCCGATAAGAAGCTTACACTTTTGACAAATGCCGGCTACACCTTTGCTGTTATTTGTCTCAGCCGCGATAATTCCGGCAATGTGAGTGCCGTGGCCGTTATTGTCATCAGTATTAATCTCAGTAGAAAAATTTTCTTTTTTAACTATCTTCGAAGAGGGAAGATCAGGGTGGTTTGGATCTATGCCCGTATCAAGAACAGCTACTACAACACCACTACTGCCGATAGTTTCGTCCCAAGCTTCCGGAGCATCAATATCTGCATCCTCTTTACCGCCTGTTTGGCCGGTATTATGAAGAGCCCATTGGCGTTTAAATTCCGGATCATTCGGAATAGACCCCCCGAAAACGTAAGCATTTTGCTCCACGTACTCAACGGCCGGATCTTTAGAAAGTGCTGCCATGATCTCTTGCTCTTTTCCCTGAGGAACATAAATTTTTCTCACACCAAGCTTATCAATACGATCAAGAACGTAGGCTTTATGCTGTTTGATCATCCGATCTTCAGTTGCTTTTGTACTCGCAGCAGAGATCGCCGCCTGCGGTTTTAATTTGACAATCAGCTCTCCGGGGACGTGTTTTTCCTTAATTGTGTTTTGTTGTTCACGTTGGTTCTTAAGCTTAGCAGCCTCCTGGCGCAGATTATGTTCCTGTCGTACCGCCGATATCGTCAGCATTACGCCGGTGACAAGGAAAAAAAGCGAGATAATATGAAAAAGCTTTGTCCTCATATCTTATTCGCTGCTGCCAAGCCTAGTGGTAAGTTCTCGAATAAAAAGATTAAGGTCCGGTTCATTGACAATGCCGTCGTCGTTGATGTCTGAGGCCTCGTTCTGATTAAATTGTTGGGAATCTGCTGCATCAAGATCGCTCTCATCAACAAGTGTATCTACTGAATCATCAGCCGACTGAGCACTGAGTTGTCCTTGGCAGGCAGATGGAGGAGCAACGCCCCAGTAGCATCCGGCCAGGGCATTGAAGTCTTGAATATTCAACCTATTATCGCCGATGATATCACCGACAGTTAATCGAAGCGGGGGAAGGGCAGTTACAAATCCATTATTAATTGTATATATATTAGGAGCCTGACGTTGTAAATATTTATTTACTTTTACTTTCACTCTATAGTTGCCATTTTGTAAGCTGCCGATTGGAAGCGTCCCTTTAAAACTACCTGATGCGGCATCATAGGTAACATTCGTATCAGCTTGCAATACTGAGGCGTTGTTTGTATCAAATACCTCAACACTGGCAAGACGAATCGGATGGATCGGATTTGGATTTCCTCCGGAGGCAGGACCTGCGTTATCACCGCCCCGGCCTATGCCGTGCAGGAAAAGATCAAGAGTAAATGCGCTTGCCGAAGGATCACTCTGTATCTCTTTACAGCCTGAGAATTGGCCGCGTAGCGCACTGCTCGGTTCTTCTTTTGTTGTAACATTCAGGAAGTACATTCCATCGATAAATGTTTGTACCTGGGAAGTCATCAGAGGGATTTCATGATTTGCGAACTGCCCATTGGGAAGAGTAAAAACAAGCGGCACGTTTTTGTCTTGCCCGAACTTTCCTGGGCCATAAATACCAACTGTTTTTGCTTTGTCTCCCAAACGTTTGTAACTGAGAGTAACAAGTGCTTTTGTTCGATCAGCCGATATCAGGACAGTTGCCTTACCAATCGCACGCTTGTTATTCGGCTGGTTATCTTTTCTGTCTTTCAAGTCAGCAGAGCAGGTAAGCGAATAGGTTGGAAGGTTCCCAATGGGCGGTGGTGTTGGCGATACAGTTACTGTCGGAGTTACAGTTGTGGTTGGAGATGCGCCATTTGTAGGAGAAACGCTGACATTTGGGATCGGCTTGCAATTACGTATCCGTCCCCAAATTTCACCTTTGTCATACTTTTTCGTTTGCACATCCAGTGTGTATTTTTCATTTTTCAGCTGCTTTAACTGGGTCGCACTCAGAGTTATTGCGTAATTGCTAAATGGAGTGGCGGGGAGCGAGAATTGTTTTGCTCCTTTTTTATCTCCGTCCACCGGGCCGCGGATCACGACGTTTTTTGCGTTGCCAGTAAGTCGTTTATATTCCACAGACACCAATCCTTTCGTTCCATCTTGGGAAAGAAGTATTGTCGCTTTCCCGGAGCCTTTTGAATCAATATCTTTGTCCCGTACCTGCAAGTCAGCAGAGCAAGAGGTTGTATAGACAACGCCAGGCGGGATCGGCCCGCCTGTTGCCGATCCCACATCGCTGAGCGCGATATAGGCAGGACTAGTTTCAGAAAGAACATTTTGATTGTGAGCAACATCTTCTGAAAGAGAGAAGACCTGCGATTGCGTAGTGAATACTATCTGTGTCGGAGTGTTTGCATCGGTTCCTGAAAGCGGTTGCAGTTGAATTGTAGCCACCTTTGTCACAGTATTCACTGCCTTCGTCGGATTTGCGCCTATCGATACAACAGCGCTTATCTTATCCGTACCAATGACTGGTTGCTGCATCATTTCAGAGAAGCTTTCGGTGTTTGGAAGAAAAGCAGACTGTGCAATTGGCCTGACTTTGCTTGGATCAAAAGCGACATCTATCTTTACGATTGAAACGAGTTTTGTCCCAGGATCAAGCATAATATCAAGCGAGATCGGGTCATCAATACCTTCCTGTAAAGGATTGCTAGCAGTTGTTTGCGGTTCAAAATAAAGCGTAGTTGCATCTGCCGCACGGCTTTCAAGCTGTGTTTGCCGCTGAATAAGAAAAACAGCTCCAACTAACCCAACAAGAAAAATTACTCCCGCAATAAGAAGATACTGTACTTTGTACTGTGCCATTTTGGTATACCTACTTGGCCGTATCTTAAGCGTAAAGCAAAACAGAGGCTGTGTCAAGAAAATTATTACAAGGATACTCCTTGTGCAAGGAGTATCCTTGTGCAAGGGCAGAAGGGAAGAAGAGCTCGTGGTACCCGACGCTATCGTGTGGGGGAATTACCGGGGTTTGTTTTGAAGAAATCGCCAAATCTGCTGAAGGCTTCGTTTATTCGCTGCCGTACCATGTCAAAGATACTCTGCGTATCGGGTGACGGTGTACCGGTATCCGGAGGTGTATCTCCGTTTGGAGCGGGGGTGATGCAGTATGGTGGGGTTGGTGTAGGCGTCTCGCAGCTGCCAAGGCACTTGAGGTCATCCGGGCCTGGAGGATTGCTGCCTGAATCATCAGGCGTGTCGGTATCATCCTTCGGACCGCCGGTGTCGGGATCTCTTGTATTATCTGATGGTGGCTCAGATTCATCTGGCGATTTTGTCGGAGTAACAGGAGTTTGCTCTGCGGGCGTAAGCTCGAAAATTTCACTTTCGTTTCCACCGCCAACGGTTACTGGCTTTGATAAGGGATCATAGCCCCCTTTTATGACATATACAGTAAAAGTGCCCTTGCCTGTATCAGGTATTTTGCACCCACCAAAGCTGTCGGTATGACACGATTTTTCGCCGCCCTCCAATGACGCAAACGCGTTTTCTAAACCTGCGCCAGTCTGGGCATCTTTTACGGTGACCACAATGCCTGGTATATAGGGGGCAGCCCTGGAACGGATTCTTGTCTCCTGTTGTGACAGAACTACTGTCAGCGGGACGAGCATAATTAAGACGGTTGCAATAACATAGGGGATTGAGGTTGAGAAATGTGGGAGTCTGCTGTCGATTGACTGTTTTAGCCTCTCTGCGAACTTGCCCATCCTTAGTCAATAGTAGGAGGTTAGCGATGCAGTGTCAAGTTTGGTACAAATAGAAAATGTCATGCTGAATTTACTTTGTCCTCCGTAGTCTTGACGAAGGAGGAGTTCAGCATCTAAGTGTAAAAATTGATGCTAGACACTAGAAGCTGGATGTTAGAGTTTGAATTTGGATAATAGAGATTAGATATTCTATCTTCAAACATCCCTGCCTGCCGGCAGGCAGGCAACCTCAAGATACGTTCATGAAACTGAACGTATCAAGATCTAACTTCTAGTCTCAAGCGTCAAGTCTCAAAAACTCTAGATTTGACTGAGATCCTGAAATGGTTCGACAAGCTCACCATCTGAACCATCCTGAGCGGAATTGAAGGATAAATTCAGGATGACATTTATTTACAAAGAGGCCGCGTTGATTTTGATTCCCGGAGACATGGTGGATTTCAGCGTGACATTTCTTACTTTATTTGCCTGAAGCGAGGCAACAATTGCCTTAATATTATCTGCCAGTTTTTCTTCTCCGAAAGATACCTTCCCAACCGCAATATGAATAATCGGCGCTTTGGCTTCTGTTTTGAAAGTAATCTGTCCTGCTTCAAATTTTTTGGCGACTTCTTCAGGCTTTGGTGTCACTGTCCCGGCCTTTGGGTTTGGCATCAAGCCCCGCGGACCTAAAAATTTTGCAACCCGTGCTAGTTTTGGCATCGCATCTGGCGTTGCGATCAAGACATCAAAATCAATCGTTCCTGCTTCAATTTTTTTCACCAACTCATCCAAAGCAGCTGGATCCTGCGTTGGGTTGGCGATAACAACGCGCATTTTCTTGCCTGTTCCGTGGGGAAGTACCAGACTTCCTGAAACACCCGCTTCGACTGTATTGATATGAAGCTCTACTGTTTCATCAAATTTGGCAAGTTTTAATTTCGGCAGGAGAACGAGTGCCTCAGAAAGTGGATAGGTTTTTGTTTTGTCGACTAAGGTTACCACCTCTTGGTATCGCTTTGAACGAGTGGGGCCAGTTGTTTTCTTTGCATACTTTTTTTTCTTAGTCTGCTTTTCCTCTTTTTCTGGTTCAGCCGTCATTCTGGCAAAGTCCTGAGCTTGCTTGCCCTGAGCCAGCCGAATGGGTCGAAGGACTTGTCCAGAATC
>CAZTFV010000056.1:0-7044 GCA_964613075.1 uncultured Gammaproteobacteria bacterium
TGTTCTCGACTACGCTCGAACAATAACTTCTTTGTCAAATCCTGAGCGATTACTACTCAGGAAAGCCCGTGATACAAATCACTGAGCTGCCGGATTTTTCGTGTTACTTTGCAATCAATGATACAGGTTCTGCGCCAAGGAGTATACAAGCTAATCGAAACCAAAAAACACACAAAAGTCCTTTTCCTTGATAATAAAGACGCGTTTGCTTGGATCAATGCGGGCGAAATCGGAGAAATACTGGTAACGGCGCACAAAAATGTTATGACCGATTCCGTATTGGCTACAGGTGATTACGTCTTGTATGTGGTGAAAAACGAGCCGCACATTGTGGACCTTACCCATCTGGAATTGCAGGTGGGTCCACATGATTGGCAAGGGTATATCCTTCTGACAGGATTGCCAACAAGCAGAAAAAAGAGGACTAGAATTGTACCGTCGAATGAACTGATAACCGGCATGGGACAAATTGTTTCCTAAAAGCGTTTTATTCTTTTATCTCCTCAAACTCGTTGAGGAGTTTCTCCTTACTCGCAATGATAAGCGTACGATTCTTTTGTTGTACGAGGCCTTTTTTTTGTAATTTTTCCATTTGCCGACTGACTGTTTCACGCCGTAAGCCTATCCATGATCCGATATCTGAATGAGTCAGCGACAGGGAAATTGCGGTACCATCTCTGTTCTCATCGCCAAACCGTTCGCATAGGTATAACAGTAGCGCTAAGACTTTTTTATATGCATCTGTAAAAAGTCCTTGCTCGTTTTTTACCAGCATGCCCATAAGTCCGGTAGCAAATCGTGTTGTCAAATCAAATAGAATCTCAGGCTCGTTTTTTATAAATCTCAGTACTTTATCTGCAGGAGCTCTTGACGTTTCAACAGCGGTAATGGCTTCGAAATAATATTTATTCTCGACATTACTCAAAAGCAGCATAATAGGAAAGAAGGATCCGGGCTTAAACAGGTGCAGGCTGATATCATCTCCCTCCTGTGTAATCAGATACTGCCGGACTAGGCCGCGCCTGAGGAAGTAAATCGACTCGATCGGATCAGAGGCGCGAATAATACTATCTCCTTTTTTAAACCGTTTTGTCGGAAACTGCGAAAAAAAAGCCTCCAATATGTGTTTAACTCTATTAGTCACAGGTAGTACATTATAGCAAAGATGTCGGACTGATCAGTTTGTGCTACTATGAAGAAGAATAAATTTTGTAATACAATTAAACGTATTCTTACGTAGATTTAACATTCATGCCTTACAGTTGTTACCCGAAATAGTAAGTGAAGATGTTTACAAAAAAAATATTAGTGATTGACGACGAGGTGGGTATTCTTGAAGCGCTCGCTTTTATGCTCGCTGATGCTGGGTATGCGGTAAAAACCGCCACCAACGCAAGCAAAATTGCCAGCTTACTTGAAGATAGGCCGGATCTTATTTTACTTGATGTGTTACTTTCAGGCGAAGACGGACGCAAAATAGCAAAGAGGTTAAAAAGCCAGGATACTACAAGGCACATCCCGATCATTTTGATCTCTGCCCATCCTTCGGCAGAAAAAACGATAAGAGAGTCAGGCGCCGATGATTACTTGCCCAAGCCTTTTGATATTGATGTTCTGTTGGATAAGATAAGGCAGCACATCAGAAAAAATTAATATGGAGGGAACGCTTAAGAGCAGAGAAGAAATTGCCAAAGGAACAATCCTTGCGACTTTTAACCTTTTGGGACAAGCTATACAGTTTTCTCCTGGACAATTTGTTATTATAAAAATTCCTAATCTCTTGTACCCGGATGAACGATACGGGAGAAGAAACTTCTCAATCGTTAACTCGCCAAATACAAAAGGAATCATCCAAATAGCAACACGGATTAGTGAGAGTGGTTTTAAAAAAACGCTTTTGGAGACGCCGCTTGGAAGCAGTGTCGAGCTTGGGCCAATCGCTGGACACTTTCTGCTGCCCGAAACCTCAGATCGCCCGCTCGTTTTTATCGCAGGAGGTATTGGCATAACGCCTTTTATGTGCATGCTTTCGTATATACAAGAAGTGAGGCTGCCATATACTATTACTCTCCTTTATTCAAACAAAGATAAGGAATCAACGGCATTTTTCAATCAACTGGAATCATTTGCAAAAAGTATTCCAGGGTTAAAGATTATTTTTTCAATGACAGAAGACCCAAACTGGCAGGGAGAGACAGGGCGGATTGATGCTGCTTTTATTAAAAAATATGTTCCTGATTTACAAAAGCCGTTCTTTTACGTTGTCGGTCCGCCGGCGATGAATGATGCGGTCTACCAAACGCTCATAGATTTACAAATCCCGCCTGAAAATATTAAGCGGGAAAAATTTACAGGATACTAATTCCCCTGTAACTGTTCACACTTCTGACACAAACTTTATTGTTCGAGCGTAATGAAATGAAGTCGAGAACTTCTCGATTCGGCTTTCAGCCTCACTCGAAGAATATCATGTTAGGACCGTGAGCAGTTACATTCCCCTACTCAACTTGACAGCTTGGACTATGGTGTGATGTACTAGGTGTATGCCAAGAAGAAGAATCCGCAGACCCTCTTCCAAAAAATCAACTTCACAAAAAACGCTTACATATACCATTGTGATAATCTCTGGATTATTGGCGGTTGCTGTCATTCTTGGTTTTGCTGCACGACAATCAAATGTCCTGAGTGAAAAAACTCTTTTAGCAAAAGATGATGATTCAGGTGGTAGCAATAGCGGGAATTCAGGGAGCGGATCCTCCGGGTCAGGTGGTTCTTCATCAGGAAGCAATAATTCAAATGACAATGATGAGAGAGAGGGTGATGATAACGATAACGGTGGATCATCCGGTTCTTCCAATACGGGAAGTAGTAACACTGGATCAAGCGGTTCATCCAGGGGAAATACAGGTTCTTCTGTAATTGAAGATGACGAAAAAGAGGATGAGGCTGAAGAGGTTGAAGATGAGGATGAAGATGAGATAGAAGAGGAAACTGAAGATAAAGTAGAGCTTCCTGACGAACCGATTGAAGTAATTACAAAAGATGACAGAACGCGAATTAACATTACGGCAAATGGCATAAAGGTTCGTTTGGAAAGACGAGCTGACAGAGTAATTATCAAAGCAGAAAAGGAAGATGGCACCGAAGTAGAGTTGGAAGATGACACGCTATTTAAGATCGATGATCGATTGGCAAAGAGCGGTATAAAGGTTGAGACAGCGGGTGAGAATGAATTCGTAATTCAGCGGGGCAACGCCGCTGCGATAACAGACTTTCCTGTTTCACTTGACCTAGCTACTAATTCATTGATAATTACCACTCCTGCGGGCCAAAAGACTGTTGCAATACTTCCTGATGCAGCAATACAAAATCTTTTAGCAGTCAATATTGTTGACAGACTGGGTCCTCAACCCCTGCAAAACGAAGCAGTGGAAGGCGCGCTTCCTAGCGTCAACCAGCTAATCCAGCTTGGTGAACAGAATGGCATTCCGGTCTATGAAGTAAACGGCCTCTCAGATCAAAAACTTTTAGGCATCATTCCGGTCACGATTGAAAAACAAGTAACAATCTCGGCAGAGTCTGGTGCTACTGTGGGAACTTCGGAATCATTTATAAACCAAGTGCTCGACCTGCTTTCTTTCTAATTTTTTTACAATCTAAAAGCTACACTGCAAGCGTAGCTGATTGAGGGGAGGTGTTATTGTGTGTTATAACTGTGGGTGCGGATTGCCGGATGATGACATGGGTCAGGGGAATGCAGGAGTTGACCAAAACGGCAAATCTATTACCAATAAAACTTTTGCAGAAGCGGCAAAGTCCCAAGGAATGAGCGTTGAAGACGCAAAACGGGAAACGCTGAAATTGTTAAAAAAAGAACTCGGCGAAAATTAGAAATAGTTTGTAGTTGGAGACATGCAGGCAATTATTTTAGGGAAATTACAGTATTTTCTCAATGATTTTTGGGGATATCTCCTCGCAATAATCATCATTCTTATCCTTTCTGTCCTGGCAACTGTTACCATCTTTCGCTTGAAGCGTCCGGAAACGCAGAAAAGACTTTTTATTGCCGGATTTTTTACACTCCTATTGCTCGTATTCATTTATACTGGATTTGAGGCGTATATCCGCTATGTCTTTGATGAGTCAGACAGCCTCGGATTCTTACGTGTAAGCGGCAGGTGGTTTCAACGTCATGTTACGGTAAATGCTGATAACTACCGTGACAGAAATTTTTCCACTCAGAAAAAGCCTGGAACATTTCGCATCGGTGTTATCGGAGATTCAATTACGTTTGGCTACGGTATCAAAGATCCGGAAAAAAGGTTTTCCAATATTCTGGAAAAAAAATTGAGGGAGGCAGGGGTAGAAGCAGAAGTATATAACCTCGGGAGGCCTGGTTACGATACTCATAATCAGCTGACTCAGTTTGCAAAACTTGACCAATTCAATTTTGATATGATTGTCTGGCAGTATTTCTTCAATGACGCTCAGCCTCCATATGGCAGAGGGAGCGAACTGTTTATAAAAAATAGGGAACAGGGAAAACTTGCTTCTTGGTTGTCTGACCATTCTTATTTTTTCGATTACATTTACTGGAGGATCATGGTTCGTTACAACAGGACTTTTTCCGCATTGGGCGACGCTGATTTACAGGCATATCATGACAGGAAAAATATCGATAATCACAAAAGAGACATCACCGCATTTATCTGGAACGCAACCCACAAAGGAGAAGACCTGCTCGTTATTATTTTTCCTTATCTTTATTTATTACCGGATAATCCGATGGAGGAAGAGCGTACATTGGTTAGGCAGATTTTCAGGCAGCGGGGTGTTGCGACAATAGACTTATTGGAAGACTTGAAAGGAAGGCGGGCATTGGATTTGGTAGGTAGTAAATATGACTATCATCCCAACGAATATGTTCATCAACTGGCTGCAGAAAGATTATTTCAAAAAATCCTGCCTATTGTAACAGACAATCAGAAAAAAGATGAAAGTAATTAAACTACTTTGGAGAAAATGGTTAAAGGCTGCTCATATAATCGGTAATTTTCAGGCAAGAGTATTTTTCAGCCTGTTTTATCTTCTTCCCCTTTTGCCAGTTGGTTTGATTCTTAAAATATTTTCCGACCCGCTTCACATAAAAAAGAAAAACTACAAAAAAACGAACTTTCATACCTGGGAGCATCCGAAGGAGGATCTAAAACAGGCAAGAATGCAATACTAGAATATTTGACGCTTGACTTTTTGAAGCTAGAAGCTGGATTTTGAAGTTGGAGAATAGAAGATAGAATTCTTCATTTATCGTCTACCTTCGAACCTCAAGTTCTAACTTCAAGTTTCTAGCGTCTAGTCTCAAATAGTAGCTATGTATATACTCGGCATATCTTGTTTTTACCACGAATCAGCGGCCTGTCTTATTAAAGATGGCAAGGTTGTTGCGGCATCTGAAGAAGAGCGGTTCAGCAGGAAAAAACACGACGCGAATTTTCCCAAGCTTGCAGTAGAATTTTGCTTGAAACAAGCAAATATAAAGGTAGAAGATCTTGATTTTGTCGTATTTTACGAAAAGCCATATTGGAAATTCCAGCGGATATTACTTTCAACACTTGCCTCATACCCATCTGCAGTGACGCTATTTGCCAAAGCGATGACTACCTTTCTGACGGACAAGCTATGGGTCCGCTCGATTCTTGCCGAACAGTTACATATCAACGCTGCGAAAATTCTTTTTGTCCCGCATCATCTGTCACATGCCGCAGCCAGCTTTTACCCTTCAGGATTTGAGAAAGCGGCGATTTTGACACTTGATGGCGTTGGGGAGTGGACAACCGCAACGCTTGGTGTTGGAGACAAAATAGACATCACTGTCTTTTCCGAAATGCGTTTTCCGCATAGTCTTGGTCTACTCTATTCAGTGTTCACGGCTTTTCTGGGATTTGAGGTAAATGACGGCGAATACAAAGTCATGGGTATGGCACCGTACGGAAAGCCGAGGTATCTTGAAAAAGTAAAAAGATTGGTAAAACTATTTCCTGATGGGTCATTTGCCCTGAATATGCGGTATTTTTCTTTTCACAAATCAGCGGATATGGCCTACAATGATAATTTTGTCAATCTGTTCGGACAACCGCGCCCCAAAGACTTGCACTTTTTTACCAAAAGCTCAGCCTACCCATCCTACTTTGGCAAAAAGCCTGAGAACTACAAAGAACTTTGTGACATAAATCAGAAATACGCAGACATTGCCGCCTCAATACAGACATGTACAGAAGAAATAATATTCAAGCTAGCACATACACTGTATGACAAGACAAAACTTGACAATTTGTGTCTTGGCGGTGGGGTAGGGCTCAATAGCGTTGCCAACGGGATGTTATTGAAAAAAGGTCCTTTCAAAAGGCTGTTCGTTCAGCCGGCAGCAGGCGATGACGGCGGTGCGTTGGGTGCTACGTTGTATGCATACCACGGCGTATTGGGAAAAAAGCGAGCGTTCTCTCAGACAAATAGCTATTTCGGAGTCGGTTTTTCCGAGAAAGAAATTGAAGACTTTCTCAAGAAGAAAAAAATTCCCTATAAAAAACTCTCAGAAGTACAGCTAACGGAATTCTTAGCAGCAGAGCTAAGCAAAAAGAAAGTCATCGGCTTTTTCCATGGCAGGGCAGAATGGGGTCCACGGGCATTGGGAAGCCGCTCAATTATCGCGGACCCAAGGCGTGAAGAAATGAAGGAAATTGTGAACACGAAAATTAAGTTTCGTGAACCGTATCGACCTTTTGCGCCGGTTGTTTTGGCTGAGAAAGCCTCTGATTATTTCGAAGTGGATGATCTTGACCACCAACATTTGACAAATTTTATGCTGGGCGTATTTCCGGTAAAAAAAACAAAGCGAAAAATTATTCCGGCTGTCACCCATGTTGACGGGTCTGCCAGGCCGCAGATAATCAGCGAAGAACAAAACGCCCGGTATTATAATGTGGTAAAAGCATTTGGCAGAAAAACCGGCGTCTATGTACTGATGAATACATCATTTAATCTCAA
>CAZTFV010000057.1:0-6952 GCA_964613075.1 uncultured Gammaproteobacteria bacterium
ACTGTTGAGGATCATTTTGAGCATGGAGGTCTCGGGGATTTTGTTTTATCTGCAGTTTCTGATACAGGTGCGAAGGTAGTAAAGATGGCGGTAGATCATATTTCCCGCTCCGGTGGCAAAGACGAATTACTGGATGATGCTGGGATTTCCGCAAAACATATTATTGAGAAAGTAAAAGAGTTGGTCGTGCATGGATGATACATCTTTTCCAAATGATAACCCGACAAGAGAGATCAGGCGGCATATTGCTTCACCGCGCCTAAGGCAATCGTATCAGCGCGTAAGGCCTCAACCTCAGATTGATGGCGATTCAATACAGGAATCTGATAAAGAAGCAGAGAAAAAAGATAAGAAGAGGAGACGTAAAAAAAAAGAACGAAAACCTAATATACTCGGTGGAGGCTTGGCCATTTTTTCAATTGTTATCGTCTTTCTCCTTTTGAATTCTTTTTCTCAGGATTCTGAATCTCAAGTAGAGGGCTTGCAAACACAGCAGAAATCAGACAAACAAGCTGCTAAAGCGATGCAACGGTTGCAGTCTAATGCACAAAAAACGCTTAATTCTCTCAAGAAGCAATCCGAGAACGTTAATGTACTTGATGTTACTACACAATCTCAGCAAGTTGAGAAATTGGAAAATGACTTGGAAGCGGTTAAATCACTTCCGCAACAAATTTCACAGACATTGTCAGAGCAAGGGAATGAGACAGTAGAAAATGCTTTGCAGCCTATTTTCCGATTGCAAAAAATTATACAGGATGCTGTGGGAGTAAAGGATGTGATTTTGGAAAAAATTAAGGAGCTGTAAAGGATAGTATAAGGATAATATATTGTTCGAGCTTGTCGAGAACTGAAACTATTGTTTGAGTGTTGCATTGTTATATTGTTACTTCTCGACTTGTCGCCAGAGGCGAGTCGCTTGAAGAATAGAGTCTTATGAATAAATTAAAACGTTTTTTAAAGCTTCTTGGCCCCGGATTTATTACCGGAGCCTCTGATGATGATCCGTCAGGGATCGGGACTTATTCGCAGACCGGATCTTTATTTGGTTTTGCGCAACTTTGGACTGCGCTTTTTTCTTTTCCAATGATGGCTTCGGTCCAGGAAATGTGCGGAAGAATAGGACTTATTACTGGTCATGGGTTGGCGGGTGTTTTAAGAAAGTATTATTCACAAAAACTCCTATCTGTTGCAGTATTGCTTTTGGTTATAGCAAATATCATTAATATTGGCGCGGATCTGGGTGCGATGGCAGCATCGGCTCAGCTTATTTTTAATATTCATTTTGTTTTTTTACTGTTATTTATGGTGGTTATGACGCTTACATTGGAAATATTTATTTCGTATAAGACTTATTCAAAGTATTTAAAATATCTGACTTTTTCTCTTTTTGCCTATGTTATTACGGCATTTGTTGTGAAGGTTGATTGGCAGAAGGCATTGATATCATCGTTTGTTCCGTATTTTGTGTTTACGAAAGAGTACCTGCTAAATATCGTTGCGATTTTCGGAACAACAATTTCTCCTTATTTGTTTTTCTGGCAGGCCAACCAGGAAGTTGAGGAAGAAATAGAACATCATAAATTGCGAAGTCTTGGTGCGGGCATACCGAAAATAACTCCAAAAGATGTTTCAAGCTTGCGCATTGATACAATAGTCGGCATGTTTTTCTCCAATGCTGTGATGTGGTTTATTATTATTACAACTGGTGCTACATTACATCCCGCAGGGATACTGAATATTCAGACAGCGCATCAGGCTGCATTGGCGCTAAGGCCAGCTGCTGGAGATTTTGCTTTTCTTCTTTTTGCAGGAGGTATAATTGGTACAGGGCTTTTAGCCGTGCCGATTTTATCAGGGTCTGCTTCTTATGCTGTGTCAGAAGCATTTAATTGGCATGCAGGATTGAGTTTGAAGCTTAAAAAAGCACATGGATTTTATGGCATTATAGCGGTAGCAACAGTCGCCGGTCTTGCAATCAATTTCATTGGTATAAATCCTATACAAGCACTATATTATACCGCGGTTGTAAACGGTGTCATTGCCCCGCCTCTTTTGGTGATGATTATTCTGATCGCCAATAACAAAAGGATTATGGGAAAATATGTCAATACAGCGCTATTGAATGTGTTGGGTATAGCTACTGTTGTTATAATGTCCATTGCATCAATTGCGCTACTATTGAATTTTTGATTCGTCATCCTCAACGTGATTGAGGATCTTTTGATTCTCGCTTTCGCGAGAATGACACGGGAGTATATGGAAGAAATTAGAGAGCGTGCAAATAAACTCTTGCAAAAAGTTAACATTGACGAGAAAAGAAAGCAGCTGCGGCTCTTGGAAGCTGCAAGCATGAAGCCGAATTTTTGGCAGGATCACACGAAAGCTGCTAGAACAATGAAAGAGTTATCTGCTTTGCAAAAAGAAATAGAGGAGTTGGAATTGCTGCAAATGTGGGTTGAGGAAGGAGCAGAGAAAGAAGCAGGTGAGCTTCTCAAAAAACTTGAAATGCTTTTGTATTTTTCAGGTGAACATGACGAATCAGGTGCAATTATTGCTATCCATTCGGGACAAGGTGGCACGGAAGCGATGGACTGGGCAGAAATGCTTTTTCGTATGTATACCCGCTATTTCGAGAAGCAGGGGTGGGAGTATGAGGTTATCGATGAGACACCGGGGGAAGAGGCGGGTTTAAAAAGTGTTACTATCTCTGTTAACGGCAAATATGCGTACGGTCAACTGAAACACGAGGCGGGAGTACATCGGCTCGTTCGTCAGTCGCCATTTAATGCCGATAAGCTTCGCCAAACTTCATTTGCCATGGTTGAGGTGCTTCCACAAATAGAGCGCGAGACCGAAATCCAGATAAAAGACGACGAAGTTGAATTTGAGGCATTCCGTTCAGGCGGACACGGCGGACAGAATGTCAATAAAGTTTCAACTGCAGTGCGAGTCAGGCATATTCCAACAGGGCTCGTGGTGACCGCGCAGTCTGAACGATACCAGAACCAGAACAGAGAGAATGCGATGAAGCATTTGCGGGCTCTTTTATGGATGAAACAGGAAGAACAGCACAAAAAAGAAGAAATGCGGCTTAAGGGCGGGTACAAAACCCCCGGCTGGGGAAATCAGATCAGATCCTACGTGTTGCATCCTTATCGTATGGTAAAGGATTTACGGACAAATTTTGAGACTTCCAACACCGACGCGGTGCTTGACGGGAATATCGACGGGTTCATAGAAGAGGAATTACGACAGCTCTCCTAGTAATCGCTCAGGATTTGACAAAGAAGTTATTGTTCGAGCGTAGTCGAGAACATAACTTCTCGACTCGCTACGCTCGCTCGAAGAATATTTTGTCAAATCCTGACATATTACCTCTCCTAGGGTTGCGAAAGAGTGGGAAATGTGCTTTACTAAGTGTTACAATGGATCAATCCAAGGAAAGAGAGAAGGATACTGCCCTGATGCATGATTTTACTGATGGGCTAAGAAAATCCATGTCTACACCAAGACTTCTGATTTTACTTCTTATTGTTGCCCTTTTGGGAGTTGGCACAGGATATTTTCTGGCGACAGGCTCTGGATCAGGTTTGGCAGGTGTTGGTGACAAGCTAAAAGCAGGTTCCCTCTCAAAAGGAAAAGTAGTTGGTTCAGATGATCTTAAAACGTATAAAGATATAGCGGAGGGGATTTTGAAAGAAGGAGGCCTTGAAGGGGAAGGACAGTATCATCTTGAGCGGGCGGGTGGGCCAAGTCAAAACGTTTATCTTACCTCATTTATAGTTGATCTCTCACAATTCCTGAATAAGAAAATTAAGGTATGGGGTCAGACACAGAAAGCCCAGAAGGCAGGTTGGCTTATGGATGTCGGCCGAGTTGAGGTTCTCTAGATTTCTCTCTTCAGAAAATCCATTTATATGATTAAGCTTAATAATGTTACAAAAACGTATGGTACGGGCGTTTCAGCGTTATCTGATGTCACCCTTCATATCGAGAAGGGTGAATTTGTTTTTGTTGTCGGCCCTTCAGGATCGGGAAAAACTACGCTTTTTCGTTTGTTGATCCGTGAAATACTTCCTAGCAAAGGAGCGATTATTGTCAATGATTGGGATATTACAAAGTTACCAAACAGCAAAATTCCCAGTCTCCGAAGAAAAATCGGCGTAGTCTTTCAGGATCTAAAACTTCTCATGGATAGAACAATTCTTGAGAATATCCTTCTCCCGCTTGAGGTGTCTAAAGTTGAGCACAAAGAAGCTCTTAAAAGAGCGGAGGAGATATTGCAACAGGTTAGTATTCATGAGCAAAAAGATAAATTCCCGATTCAGCTGTCAGGCGGAGAGCTGCAGCGAGCGGCGATCGCGCGCGCTCTGGTATTTGGTCCTGATATTTTGCTTGCGGATGAACCGACAGGTAATTTGGATATCACAACGTCCTGGGAAATAGTTAAATTGCTTCAGGATATAAATAAGCGTGGTACAACGGTTCTTATGGCAACACACAATAATGATATCGTCAACAGTCTGCTCAAGCGGATTGTTGCACTGGAGAAAGGGCTTATTGTCAAAGATGAGAAAAGAGAGGGGAAAGCGGAAGAGTCAAAGGAGACAAAGGATAAAAAGGGGACCCATTCGACAAGCTCAGGGCAAGCAAAGGAGCCGGAGGAGAAAAAAGAGAAGTAACATATGAAATCTTTACGGACTACGTGGAATCATATCAGACGATCGCCATATCAAGCGTTTGCTGCGATTCTTGTTATGATGCAGACATTTTTTCTTATTTCGGTTTTCAGCTTTATTATCGGAGGATCTACCAGTGTTATCGATTACTTTGAATCTATTCCGCAAGTCAGCGCTTTTTTCAAAGATGAGGCAAAACCGGAAGAAGTAAGCGCATTGCAGAATCAGCTGCAAACAACCGGTAAAGTTTCCAGTATTAAATACGTGTCCAAGCAAGATGCGCTCAATATTTATCAAAGTCAGTTTAAGGATGATCCGTTACTGTTGGAGCTGGTAACTGCAGATATTCTGCCTGCTTCTATTGATGTTCGGACGTATGAAATCACGGAGTTGAATAGTATCTCAAATATGCTTAAAAGTTCTCCGATTGTCGATAACGTGGCGGTACCCCTGGATGTTGTTTCGAATTTGGTTGAGGTGACGAGCGCTCTTAGAAAGGCAGGAGTCATTGTCATTATCATTTTAGTCATGGTATCGACCTTCATTATGGCGATTATTATCGGATTTAAGATTTCTCAGAAGCGGGAAGAGATAGAGATCATGCGCTTGTTAAGCGCGACAAATTGGTATATTCGCTGGCCGTTTCTCTATGAAGGAATATTGTACGGGATCATCGGTGCGGTTTTCGGTTGGTTATTCGCAACAGGAGGATTATTGTACTTCGGACCGCTCTTTAAATCATTGTCTATTCTTCAATCTATTACATTGTTACCCGAAACTCCTCTTTTTCTCTTCGGATTACTGGGAGTCGAGGTGGTTGCCGCTATAGTTCTTGGCATTGCTGCCAGCTTCTTGGCTGTTCTCCGGTATCTGAAGTAATAGCGTAATTATCGCGTATGATTACAGAAAAACATACCCGCTTACTGTCTTTTCTTCTCTGTTTGGTTCTTGTTTTATTAACTGTCACTCAGGGTTTTGCCCAAGAGGCTACAACTACAACTACACCTACGCCTACAACTACAGAAACCCCGACTCCTACGCCGGATAATTCCGGCAAACTTTCTGATATCGCGAATAAAATAAAAGATCTTGAGAGTAAGATTTCTTCAATTCAGGCAGAGGAAAAGACGCTTTCATCGCAAATCGCCGTAATGGATAGCCAGATCAAGCTGACTCAGCTGAGGATTGATGCGACCGAAGAGGAAATCGCAGAACTTGGCGGTGATATTCAGACAGCTGTAGACAAGATTGAGCGTCTCGAGGAAGCTCTTAATGATACAACGAAATTACTGGTAAACAGAATCGTTGCAACCTATCAGATAGGGAATATCAAGCCTATCCAGGTATTTTTAGGCTCGCATGATGCGTCTGATCTTGTCTCCAAAGCCAATTATTTGCGTATCGTTCAGGAGCATGATAAACGCATGATTTTTGATACGCAGCAAGCAAAAAATGATTATCAAAATCAAAAAGCAATTTTTGAAGAAAAAAAGAAAAAAGTTGAAGCCTTAAATGCGCAACTTGAAGACTATACGGCCCAATTGAATCAAGACAAAAAAAGTAAACAAGAGCTCCTCGAGGTTACAAAAAATGATGAGAAGAAATATCAGAGTCTGCTGGCATCTGCAATTGCCGAGAAAAATGCGATTGAGGGAGTTGTATCCTCAATACAACTGGTTAACGGAACGCCTGTCAGCGAAGGACAAGTCATAGCAGTTATCGGCAATTCAGGAGCACCATATTGTTCAACGGGCCCACATCTGCATTTTGAGGTGAGAAAGAATGGTACAATTGATAATCCTAATAATTTCCTCCGGGGAGGGGTTAGTTTGGAATATAGCTATGGTTCTGATCAATATGATTACTATGGAACTGTTAATCCTTCCGGATCTTGGAATTGGCCGCTGGATGAGACAATTTTGGTCAATCAAGGTTTTGGGTCACACGGCTATGCACGGTCATTTTATCCAAGCGGTGTGCACACAGGAATCGATATGGAGTCAAAATCCTCCTCGCTTATTAAAGCGCCAAAAAGCGGCATGCTTTATAAAGGGACGACGAGTTGCTCGGGTGCGGCATTGAATTATGTGGCTATAGACCATGGGGATGACATAGTCTCATGGTATTGGCACGTGAAATAAGATCAAAAATTAAAAATCAAATATCAAAAATAAGAGGAATGTGATTATAATAAAAACGTGAAGCTCCTACTGCTCCTCTTCTTGACTCTTTTTTTCTTCTCCAAACCTTCCACTGTCTTTGCAGGAGAT
>CAZTFV010000058.1:0-6778 GCA_964613075.1 uncultured Gammaproteobacteria bacterium
CTGTTTATAAGGTGAGCTTTTTCTGGAAGGTTTTTTCCCCTTTTTAAGGCTGTGATCGCTTCCAAAATAGCTGTGTTAGGGAAAACAACCTGATATCCTTTGGTCAATAACCACTCACTTACTTTTTGAGCTTTATTATGATTCGCATCTTTCTCATCAGCCAAAGCAACCAAAGAATCTGCATCACCAACAGCTATTTTATTATTCATCTTTCTTTTTTCCTCCCCAGGCATAGTAATCCAAATTTTTGGATACATCTGTCGGTTCTTTGGGATCAAAGGGTAATCCTTTAGCCATCTTAGCTAAATCAACCAAAGCTTTTGCAGAACTGGATTTCGGATAAATAACTTTTAAACCTGCATCTATAGCTTCCCGAATCAATTCGGACTCGACCTTATTTTTAGCTTTTGCTACCAGATCAATTCTTTGTTTCGTTTCATCAGAGATATGGACACTTATTCTTTGCATAAACACATTATATCATACGTAATACGTATGTCAAGTAGCAAATTCGCGATAATGCAATTCGAGTTCTTTCTGAGACGTTTGTTGTTTTTGTTTTTTGTTGAGTAAAACAATAGAATATTCGTAATTCTTCAATAAGTATCTGCCAGGCACCATTCGGAGCCTGGCTATGCCAGGAAACGAATGCGACTGAGGCAGGTATCGCATGTGGTACCTGTTTTTCTAGTCTCAAGCTCCTCATAGGCTTGAATTTTGTTATACTCTTTGTATGACCTATTGGAAGCAGTGGAAATACAAGAACCTCACTCTTTTCTTTATTTCAATTCTTTTTGCTATTTTTCTTTCCCAATTTGAGGGATTTCATGCATTCCTCCTGCATTTGGGTAATTTAGGGTACCTTGGTGCTTTTCTTGCCGGTGCTTTATTTGTTTCTACATTTACCGTTGCGACAGGGGCAGTGATTTTATTGGTCCTGGCCGAGAGATTGTCACCGATAGAAATCGGTATTATTGCAGGATTGGGTGCGGTGGTTGGGGATTTTACTATCTTTCGTTTTATCAAAAATAACCTTACGGAAGAGCTAAAGAATATTTACGACCACATCGATGGCAACCATCATTTCACTAAACTGCTGCATTCAAAGTACTTTGGCTGGACATTACCTGTCATTGGCGCAATCATTATCGCCTCCCCTTTTCCCGATGAAATAGGAGTAAGTCTCATGGGGATTTCAAAAATGAAAACCTATCAATTCTTACTGATCTCTTTTATCCTCAATGCAATCGGCATATTCTTGGTTGTCTCAGCCTCGCTCGTCATCAAGCCATAAATGAGAAAACATTGCAAAATAAAGAATGAAGCAGTATGATTGCTCTGCAGTGAAAATTATTTTCTTAGGAACCAATGGCTGGTATACCAATGAAAACGGCAACACTCCCTGCGTCCTTATAGACAGTAAAGACCACTATGTAGTCTTTGATGCCGGGAACGGGATTTACAAGCTTGACAAATATATTACGCAGGACAAACCAGTATCTCTTTTTATCAGCCATTTCCACCTTGACCATGTCGCAGGATTCCATACGCTACCGAAATTTTCATTCCCACAAGGTATCAATATCTATATGGCAATGGGCAGAAAAAAGGATTTTGAGACACTTGTCAGTCCACCATATACTATCGGTTACAAACCAAGTCCGCAAAATATCAAAAATCTCAAAACACAAGTGCGGCTCCATGAATTATCAGAAGGATCACACGCACTTCCCTTTAAAGCCGCAATTATCGAGCAGTTTCATGCCTACAGAGACCATGGCTATCGGATAACACTTGAAGGAAAAACAATAGCCTATTCAGGAGACTGCGGACAGACGGAAAAAAGCATAGCTCTTGCTAAAGATGCAGACCTGCTTATCCATGAGTGTTCACTCAGAAAACCGAATGCACATGATATTTGGGGGCATACCGATGCAACGCAGGCTGCAAGTATTGCAAGAGATGCGAATGTGAAGAGGCTTATTCTTACTCACTTCAGTCCGACGGATTATCGGACCATGCAAAGCAGGAAAGAAGCGGAAGAGAAAGCAAAAAAGATATTCAAGAATACAGTTGCCGCAGTCGATGATATGGTAATCACTATGTAACGACTGCGGATATATTTCTCAAGAGCTGAATTATCTTTTTTACCTGAACTTGAAGAACAGTAGATTTCCCAGAAGGAGTGCAGTGAGGGATGCATCAAAGAGCGGGAAGCTTACTTTTCCTCCGATAAATACCAGAAGCACTGTGGTCGCGGCGACGAATGTTCCGTAGAGTAGTTGGCTTATTTTGCTATTTGGGCAGGTCATCGGCTCAACGAGCATTACCAACGCATAGAAAAGCGTTCCCGGATTAAGAATGGCTGCTACCGATGTCGTGAACGATGCCGATTGACCGAATAATTGCAAGAAAATCACGTAGGCTATCAGGTAGGCTACGACTGTTCTATAGCGGGCAAGTCGGTAACATGAAACATAGGCAGCACATAACACGACGGCAAAAATAACAATATTTTCCGGACTCAACATATTTCCTCCATACGGTGTTGGCGCCCACCAGGACGGATAGATGCCAAACAGTAACCAGCCAACCGCCAATCCTGATGCTGCCGGATTGAAAATATGTCGCCTTGCCGGCCTGAGAAAGTTTTTTATTGCCATGGCGGCAGCTGCAATGACGGCTATTTGATACCAGGTAGCTTGTGGGTCGATAATAAGTGTTAGGATCAAACCGGTAACGATTGCAGAGTGTGGGAAAATGAATTTTCTTACTTTGACAAACGTGCAGAGCAGGTCAGAGAGCATTGTAAACCCAAGACATAACAGCAAGAGAGATAGAGCAGCTTGGGGGCCTAGATGCGCCGTTGCTGCAATAAGCAATGCCGTCAAGACAATGAGCATTTGATTTTTTGGCAGCCTTAAGAATCTTCGCATAGTATTATTTTACGTCTTCGAATTCGAACCGTGCAATATCCCAATCGAATGTATTGACAACACGACCAGAAAGACGTACAGTTTGTGTTATGAGTTCGCTGCAAAAAGCCCTTATCGCCGTCTTCACTATTCTCGTCTTGACCGTCGGATATCTCTTTTTCCACAAAAATAAAGCCACAGCTCCAACCGAATCACAAGCTATACCCAAAGCAGGTGATAAAACAATAACGCTCATCAACCCAGCTTCGCTTGCAGGAGTCTATGAAGGCAAACTCCCCTGTGCAGATTGTGAAGGAATTGATATGGTTCTTACACTTAATCCTGATGGCTCGTATGAATCGCAGATGACATATCTTGGCAAAAGCACTCAACCTTTTATTCAGAAGGGGAAATGGGGCTCATGGGAAAATCACGATGTCAAAAAGACTGATGGGCAAATATTCAAAGGAAAAGGTATCTCGCTTGATCCTGAAACTGATACAGAACAAATATATTTACTCGTCAACGACAATCAGTTAAAACAACTCGACCGGGATTACAACGAAATCAATTCGCCATTTAACCAAACATTGATAAAGAAATCCCCTAAGTAATTCCCTCACCCTACAACCCTACATTTTTGTTCGTATTCAGTATTTCCCAGTGGATTGTCATTGCGAGCGCCTGCCTGCCGGCAGGCAGGTAGCGAAGCAATCTCATGAGATCGCCACGGCTACTTCGTAGCCTCGCGATGACAGTGTGCTGGTAAAAACTGAATAGATACACATTTTTTCCTGTCCTCCTTAAGATTTGAGTATTATAGCACAGGCGTTAATAAACCCTGTTTACACCCTATAGTTGAGTTTTGTTCACTTTTTTTTATATAATCCCTTCATGAGAAATCCTGAAGCAAATAAGGGCGTTGGTACCGGTATTTCGAACGTTACTACAGGCATTACCACACCTTTTGATGTCCCGCCAAATGTACAGGCGGTTCTTTCTGCTTTTCCTGACGCTGAGTTTGCATTCATGCAACGAACAGGGAGAGAACCAGGCTTAGCTGAGCTTGTTAGCGAACTTGTCGCATTGCGAGAGCAAAAAAAGAGAACACGGGCAGAAAAGAAGGAAGAATTACCAGAAGACGCGATACGTAGGGCAGGAGAAATATTCCTTAATATGCAATATCTTCCAATAGAATACACTGTTTTTACGGGTCACGTTGATCCAGACACACTCGAGCCGATAGAGGAAACAGTAGATATAGCCATTCCAGCAGATGACTCCAGAGAGTCAGAGTTAGTTTTTGCTGGGTATCTTGCCGGATTACGACAGAGCATCGATTTGTCTCTTGCTTCCTTAACAGATAGAGAACAAGAGGTTATCCGGTCTTACTATGGTATTGGAAGAGAAAGAGAAACGACAAAAATGATCGCAGAAAGACTACACTATTCCCCTTACACAATTTCACAAATTCACAGATTTGCGCTGCACAGACTTCGCCATTCTGATCGATCAGATAGATTAGCTGCTTTTATTGATATATCGTAAATTGCTCTACAAACCTTGACCTATAGTCCCCTATTTGCTACACTACTCGTCTTTTTATGAGGAGAAATATACGACGCGTCGTATCCCTCCTCACAACATTTCTCGCATCAATGATCCTCTTCTCTAGCCTTGTTCCTCAGGCTCGCGCACAAGTATTCACTGACTTTACCCCAAAGCAACCCGAGATTTAGTAACTCATGTTACGCAATACTTCCCTTGGTCATTCCCATGAAAATGGGAATCTATACAAATAACGTTCTGGATTCCCGCCTACGCGGGAATGACAGTGCGTAAGGTGAGTTAGTAACTTTTTTCCTTGCATCAATCTCCTGTTTAGTTTACAATCAAACGCTGCCTTTTTTTGTGGCAGAAAAGATGAAGACACATCGGAGACGATCAGAAACAAAAAAACAACCCCCTTTCTTGCTGATAATCCGGCAGATAACCGATCAGTCGCAACGCTTGCGTCAATTTCTCATTCACTTTTTCCAGATCTTCGGATTCCCCAGTAGAAATTTTTCGTTTCAAGCGAAAAAGCCGCCATTTCAGCGGCGTTACGGCTTTGCGCTTTTGGCGGTTTCAAGTTTTACTCTCCTTCACGTACTTCTGGATCCATATATGAGCACTACCGAACCGCTTTTGATTTTTATCTTCGCCGTGCTTTTCAGCGCCTGGTATGGCGGACTGGGGCCGGGGCTTCTTGCAACGATACTCTCAACGCTTATCGGAGCGTATTTCTTCATAGCACCCTATTACACATTTACATCCATAAGTCTTGGCGAGGACATAGGGATACTCATTTTCTTCACGGAGGGGGTACTCATAAGCGTTCTCAACGAAGCGCTTCATTTTGCCAACCGGAGTTTGAGCAGTACGCTTGAAAGCATTTCCGATGCATTTGTCTCCTATGACCGGAAGCTTCGCTACACCTATGTCAATGAAAAAGCGGAAGAACTGCTAAAAAAACCAAAAGAAGAACTCCTGGGAAAGAAATTTTTGGATGTGTTCCCTCATGCAAGAAATTCCCCGTTTCACAAAAAGGTCATCATGGCGCTAAGAAAGAAGAAGCCGCAGCGGCTGGAGTACTATTCATCATATCTGAAAACATGGTTTGATGACCATATCTATCCGTCTGAAGAGGGAGTCTCTATATACTTTACCGATATCACGAGGAGGAAAATCCAGGAAGAAACGACTGCGGAGCTTGCGACAATTGTCACATCATCAGACGATGCGATCATCAGCCGGGACCTCCCCGGTATTATTAAAACCTGGAATAAAGGCGCTGAAAAACTGTATGGATTCACGGCAAAGGAAGCAATCGGAAAGCATATTGCTATTACTGTACCACCAGATAAACAGCACGAAATCGTCAGTGCTCAAGTGCTTCGCAGACGCGTTCGCCCGATTGAGAATTTCGAAACAGTGCGAATACGAAAAGATGGGAAACGAATCAGTGTATCAATAACTATTTCGTCTATTCGCAATGAAAAAGGGAGATTAATTGGGGCATCAGTCATCTCTCGAGATATCTCAGAACGAAAAGATCTTGAGCGGCGACGTGATGAATTCGTGAGCATCGCAAGTCACGAACTGAAGACGCCGATCACGACAATCAAAGCATTTGCGCAGATTGCAGCAAAACGACTCATGCAGCAAGGCGATAAAGCAAACGTCTATTTTCTGGAAAATATCAATAAGCAAACCGATAAGCTGGCCATACTTGTCAACGATCTGCTTGATGTAAATAAAATTCAGGCGGGAAAGTTAATCTTTACGAAAAAAGAATTCGATTTTGATGCTATGCTGAAAAAAATTATTATTGACTTTCAGTATACAACCCAGACGCACCAAATCATAAATGAAGGTCAGACCGGGAAGAAAATCGTAGGAGATGAGGATCGTATCGGCCAGGTAGTCATCAATCTCCTCTCAAACGCAATAAAATACTCTCAGGGCAAAGACAAAGTAATTGTCCGCTCCACGGCAGATAAAAAAAGTATTACGGTAAGCGTACAGGATTTTGGTATCGGTATTCCCAGGGAAAAGCTGAAAAAAGTGTTTGACCGCTTCTATCGCGTTTCGGAAATGGAAACAGGCGGCATGGGAGGATTTGGGCTGGGACTGTATATATCCAGCGAAATTGTCAAGCGGCACCATGGTAAAATATGGGCAGAAAGCGAGGAAGGTAAAGGTGCAACTTTTTATTTCCGTTTACCTCTTATGGAGCCCCACGGCTAAAGCCGTGGTGCCTTAAATTACCCCCCTTCGCCAGGTGCCAGACGGTACCTGGCTTCGGAGGGGTTATCCGCCTA
>CAZTFV010000059.1:0-6695 GCA_964613075.1 uncultured Gammaproteobacteria bacterium
AAAAGATTCATGAAATAGATGCCTTAGCAGGAGCATTTATGTTTGTGAGACGTGAGGCAGGGGATGAGGTCGCATGGTGGGACGAGGAGTATTTTTTTTACGGTGAGGATTTGGATTTATGTTACAAGTTGAAAGAGAAAGGTTGGAGAATATATTTCGTTCCGACTGTTTCTATCCTTCACCACAAAGGCGTATCAGGCGGTATTAGAAAAGAGTCAAAACATGTGACGACTGCAGACAGAGAAACGAGAATCAGGGCAACAGATGCGAGGTTTGACGCGATGAAGATATTTTATAGAAAACATTATGCTAATAAGTATCCAGTATTATTAACGCGGTTTGTTTTATGGGGCATTAATCTAAAGAGAGAACGTGCTCTTTCTTCTCTATAATGGTTCTGAGTCACATCGAAGAATGAGTATAATCGAACTATGCGAATTGGAATTGATTGTCGGTTGTGGAATGAGACGGGGGTTGGGAGGTATATTCGGAATTTAGTAACCAATCTGCAAGATATCGATGAGAAAAATGAGTTTGTATTATTTGTTCGGAGTCGCGATCACGACAGAATCAGAAATTATGAATTAAGAATTAAGGATAACTGGCGGACTGTCAATGCGGATATCCATTGGCATACACTTGAAGAGCAATTCAAATTTCCGCAACTTCTGTATAAGGAAAATCTTGATCTTGTTCACTTCCCTTATTTTTCAGTACCCATTTTTGTAAACATCCCATTTGTTGTTACGATTCATGATCTTATTCTTCATCACTTTTCAACAGGGGAAGCTTCCACGCTGTTCCCTGTTTTGTACACAATTAAACTTTCAGGATACAGGTATGTTATTCAGCAGGCAATTAAAAAAGCAAAAAAGGTGATCACTGTTTCATCTGCAACCAAACAGGAGATTGTAGACCACATGAACGTAAGCGGGGATAAGGTGGTGGTCACCTATGAGGGAGTAGATCCTGAGATATTTGAGAAACATACAAAAAAAATCATAGCCGACCCATATTTTTTACATGTCGGTAATATGTATCCTCACAAAAACATGGAGCGGTTGGTAATGGGTTTTAAAAAAACATTTTCTAACACGTCGGTAAAACTTGTTCTGGTGGGGAAAGAAGATTTTTTTGCAAAGCGGTTAAAAGACTTTGTCCGAAAAAAAGAGATTGATAGCAATGTTATTTTTGTTGGCGAGGTATCAGATAAAGAATTAAGTAGCTTCTATCAACATGCGCTTGCGCTCGTAATCCCATCATTCATGGAAGGATTTGGATTACCTGCTATTGAGGCAATGGCGAACAATTGTCTTATTTTAGCATCAGATATTCCTGTCTTGAAAGAAATTTGTAAAGATGCTGCACTTTATTTTGACCCGCATGACGAAACGAACATGGCAGAAAAGATGCGTTTTGTTGCGGGGAAATCAAGGATGGCGTTTGAAAAACAAAAAGAAGCAGGCCTGTCTCGCATAGGCAAATTCTCCTGGCAAAAGCTGGCAAAAGAGACGCTGGGCGTTTATAATTCGATATTGATTTGAGTATTGTGGCAGATTTGCGCGTAGCGCTCGTTTACGACCGCGTTAACAAATGGGGTGGCGCCGAAAGAGTTCTTCTTGCCCTTCACGAACTATTTCCTAAAGCTCCTCTTTACACTTCAGTATATAGCCCAAAGCGTGCAGGTTGGGCAGAGCGTTTTGTTGTAAAAACGTCATTTCTTCAGCATATTCCATACGCTTCTGTCTCGCACGAGTCATTTGCGTTATTTATGCCTGTTGCTTTTGAACAGTTTTCATTTGCTGAATATGATTTGGTTATTTCGCTTACATCTGAGGCAGCAAAAGGAATTATCAGCAAACCAAAGACAAAGCATATCTGCTATTGTCTGACGCCGACTCGATATTTATGGAGCGGGTATGATGAGTATTTTCCAAACGCTATGATGCGATTTTTATCAAAACCTGCGGTTTCCTATCTTCGATCTTGGGATAAAATGGCTTCAACACGCCCAGATAAAATTATTGCTATTTCAAAGGAAGTGCAGAATCGGGTGAAAAAATATTATGGAAGAGAGTCTGAGGTAATTTATCCGCCGGTAGATTTAAGTATCAAGTATCAAGTATCCCGCCAAAGGCGAGGCTCGCTCGCCTCGCTGCGAAGCGGGCCAGAGGCGGCAAGTATGAAGCATAAAGGAGAGGGGTATTTTTTAGTGGTCTCGCGATTGGTTCCATATAAGCGGATTGATATTGCTATAGAAGCGTGTAACAGACTCAAATTACCCCTTAAGATTGTCGGTATAGGTGCAGATAAGGGAAGGCTAAGAAGCATGGCGGGTCCGACAGTGCAATTTGTGGGTAACTTGACTGATCGGGAGCTGGTAACGTATTATAAAAACTGTAAAGCACTCTTGTTTCCGGGAAGAGAAGATTTTGGTATTACTATCATTGAAGCTGCGGGATTCGGCAAGCCGGTGATAGCATTTGGAGAGGGAGGAGCCAAAGAAACAATAGTTGAAGGAAAAACGGGCAGCTTCTTCTATTCACAAACACCGGAGGCGTTGATGAGGAAAATACGACGGTTTGATGCGTTGAAGATTAACCCTGATGACTGTATGAGGCAGGCTGAAAAATTCAGTATAGAACATTTCAAGGCGAGATTTCTTTCGATTATTCAAGAAGTCATGTCTGTTGACCTCACCCAGCTACGTTCATGAAACTGAACGTAGCACCCCTCTCCTAAAAGGAGAGGGATAAGAGGAGAAGCTATTTTATGAAATTAGTTATCTTTGCCGGAGGAGTCGGTACAAGACTCTGGCCATTATCAAGAAAAAACTCTCCCAAGCAGTTTGAGAAAATGATCGGCGATAAGTCGACGCTACAACAAACCATTTCCCGTCTTACCCCGGAATTTTCACCATCTGATATTTATATTGCGACGGGTAAGCAATATGAGCCAATTGTTACCGGGCAACTTTCTTTTATTCCGAAAGAGAATTTTATTTTTGAGCCGGCAATGCGGGATGTCGGACCTGCGCTTGGGATGGTTGCGTGTCTGCTTGCGAAAAGATTCGGCGATGAACCACTAGCTATTTTGTGGAGTGATCATTTGGTAAAAAAAGAAGATGAATTCAGGAAAATATTGCGCTTATCCGAGGCAAAAGTGAACAACAGAGAAGCTGATTTTATTTTCATAACGCAAAAGCCAAGATTTGCTAGTCAGAATATGGGGTGGATAGAGCTGGGGGAGAAGCTTGAAGACAGACCGGAAGGATCCATATTTGCGTTTAAACGCCTTATTTACCGCCCGGCTCCTAAGCAGGCTGAAGTATTTTTCAGGGATGAGCATTTTGTTTGGAACTTGGGATATTTTGTTACAACCCCTTCCTATTTAGTTTCGTTGTATCAAGAGCACGTACCCGATATGTATAAAGATCTCTCTGTTATTGCCGATGCGTGGGGAACAAGCCAATTTGACAGGATAATGGAGGACATGTACCCGGATCTTGAGAGGATAAGTTTTGATGATGCGATATTGACTAGATTACATAGGACAAAGATGATTGTTATCTCTTCCGACCTTGGATGGAGCGATGTTGGGGCATGGGAGTCGTTGAAGGAGGCAATGACTGAAAGCAAGGAAGAGAATCTCACGAAAGGGAACGTTATGGCTGAGGATACGCAGGACAGTCTCATATTTAATTATACAGATCAAATGGTTGTGTGTATTGATCTTTCCGAGATGCTTGTTATTAATACAGAAGATGTCTTATTAGTTTGTCCCAAAAGCTCAGTGCCAAAAATTAAGAAACTGGTTGAGAAGCTGAATGGGACGGCGCATGAGCATCTTACATAAATCATGCCATACGTTGAAATCAGAAAAAGCATTTTCTACGAATTATTAAAACGACTGCTCGATATTGTCATCTCATTCGTGCTTCTCATTTTATTTCTCCCCGTCATTATTATTGTGGCACTTTCTATAAAGCTTAGTTCACCCGGGCCGGTCCTCGCCGATACTCCAGAGCGAGTAGGGAAAAACGGAAAATTATTTAAAATGTTTAAATTCCGCTCTATGATTCAAAATGCACATGAGCTGCTTCGCGAGGATCCTGAGTTTGAAAAACTTTATGAGGCGTATAAGCGCGGGAGTTATAAGCTGAAAGATGATCCAAGAATAACACCGGTGGGGCGTTTTATTCGTAAGCATTCTTTGGACGAAGTACCACAGCTTGTGAATGTTTTCAGTGGTGATATGTCAATGGTTGGACCAAGAGCGTACTATCCGGATGAGCTTCGTGAGCAGCAGAAAAAATACCCGCTGACGAAAGATTCTGTGAAAGTCGTGCTTTCAGTCAAGCCGGGTTTGACGGGATACTGGCAGGTATCAGGGAGGAGCGAGATAAATTTTGATAAGCGAATTGAAATGGATGCAGAATATGTACGAAAGCGTTCAATTTTCTATGACCTTTTGATTATTGCCAGAACACCGTGGGCAATGGTGTCGGGAAAGGGAGCATTGTGAAGTTGACAAAGAGAAAGTTACTTCGGTATGATGTATAATAATGTGATGGATGGATTTGAAAAGATCGATTTGGATGCTACACCGAATAGTAAGGAAAAAAAAGAAAGCTCCCAAGACGCAATGAGAAAGAAAAGGCGATTCCATTTCTCCAGAAAACAACTCGGTATTCTTGTAGCCGCAGTTTTAGTTGTTTTATGTATTGTTATATTTGGCATTGTTCTTCCTGCAAAAAAAGTATACGCTTCTGCCCTTGCTACATATAGGCAGGCAAAATTATTCCAGGATGCGTTAAAGCAGCAAAATATCCAAGTTGCAGCTTCGGAGCTTGAAAGGACAAGAGTTTCTCTTGTAGATACACAAAAGAGGCTTCAAGCAATGTCCTACCTGCGTTTTGTGCCTATTGCGAACGGGTATTACAACGATGCAGCACATATGCTCAGCGCTAGCGACTATGGTCTTCAGACCGCGACAATTGTTATTGACTCGCTGAAGCCTTATGCAGATGTTTTGGGCCTTAAAGGTCAGGGAAGCTTTGTCATGGGTTCGGCAGAGGATAGGATAAAGACTGCTGTTATGACCATGGGGAAGATTACGCCCCGAATCGATACGATAGCAGAGTCGCTTCTTAAGGTACAAAAAGAGATAGATCAGGTAAATCCAAATCATTATCCATCGCTTATTTTCGGAAAGAAAATTAAGACCCGGCTCATTCAGGTTCGCGAGCTGACTGATCAAGGAGTCGCATTTGTCAATGAGGCACGCCCTCTTATTAAAGTTCTCCCAGCACTGCTCGGAGAGTCTGAGCAAAAAAAATATCTCGTTATATTCCAAAATGACAAGGAGCTTCGGCCAACAGGCGGATTCATAACCGCGTATTCGATTTTTACGGTTGATAAAGGCATTCTGAAAGTTGAGCGCTCGGATGATATTTATACCTTAGACAATTCTATTTCTGGTAAGCCAAAAGCACCGGAGGCGATTCTGAAATACCTACCGAAGGTGTCTGTATGGAATCTGCGTGATATCAATCTCTCGCCTGATTATGTGGAATCGATGAAAGATTTTAACGCCCTTTATGATAAGGCAACGCAGAAAGTGGAGGTTGACGGTATTATTGCAATGGATACAAATGTATTGGTAGATACAATACGTATTCTTGACGATAGTGTCAGTGCGTCCGGTATCACGTTCACGTCAAAAGAAGATAAACGGTGTGATTGCCCACAGGTAATTTATGAGCTTGAGGATAATATCTCCCGCCCGGTCAACTATATTAAAGCTGACAGGAAGGGTCTCATCGGATCGCTGACGTACGCCATCATGCAGAAAGCGCTTTCTTCATCTCCGAAGATCTACTGGGGTCCGCTTTTCCAGAATATGCTGATGCAGATTAACCAAAAGCATGTGATGTTTTATCTGTATAACAAAGATGCGCAGGAAGGCATTGAGTCTCTAAATGCAGCGGGACGGATTAAAGCTTTTGATGGTGATTATCTGCATATTAATGAAGCGAATTTTGCAGGAGGAAAAGCAAACCTTTTCGTTGAGGAGGCGGTAAAGACTGCATATGATGTAAAGAGCGATGGCAGGATTGTAAAGACAGTGACTGTTGACTATAAGAATAATCATCAGCCGTCTGATTGTAATCTGGAGCGGGGAGGATTGTGTCTGAATGCAGAGCTTCGTAACTGGTTCCGTTTCTATGTGCCAAAAGGCAGTAAGCTTATTGATAGTAAAGGCTCAATTGTCAAGGTTTCAACAACTGAAGATTTGGGCAAAACAGTCTTTGACGGCTTCATGACTGTGCGCCCGCTTGGAAAATCAACGCTGACGCTTGTCTATGAGTTGCCTTTTAAAGTGAAGAATGGTTCTGATCTGCCGCTTCTTATCCAGAAGCAACCGGGAACAGTTGGCTTCCCCTACGCTATTACTGTTAACGGCAGGAAAGTTGATGAATTTGAATTGTTCTCAGATAGAGAGCTGAAACTGAAAATATAAAAAGAGACACTTGCCCCAAATGCGTACATTTCGGACGGAAGGCTTTATTATCAAAAGAAAAAACATAGGTGAAGCAGATAGAATTCTTACTGTTTTTACCAAAGAACACGGCAAACTTCAGGTGAAGGCAAAAGGCATAAGGAGAATCCCCAGCCGCCGTTCAGCCCACGTAG
>CAZTFV010000060.1:0-6484 GCA_964613075.1 uncultured Gammaproteobacteria bacterium
GGGCAACTTATTGATTTAATACAAACTATTAATAATTGGTGACTTGAGAAGAGGTGAATAAACATGACAGAAACAATTAAATATTTGAAGGTGGTGTTCTTTGCCTTTTATTTTTTGCGTTTGTCAGCCCAGTAGATAATCGCTACAGAAAGAAGCAACAGGCCCCCTGCCGTGTAGAAGAGTAATAAGCCTATGGTATTGTTATCAAATGTCATAGTCTACCTTGCTGTGCTGTTACCAGCGATGCCCATGAAAAACCGCCTGTAAATCCTATTCCCAATATTACTACATACCATTCAGAGATGTCAAAACCACCAATGAATATGGGAACGACGAGCGAAGCAAGAAATACAGAGGCAAAATTAGAACAGAGCGTAGATAAAGCTTTCCATTTCGGACGAGTCATCTTCATATGGTCAATACTTGCCTAATTCGCAACGAAGGTTTCTTCTTTGCCTTGCATTGACAGCCAACGTTCTGCCTCCAAAGCTGCGGCACTCCCAAAACCGGAGGCGGTGACGGCCTGTCGATAGGAACGGTCATGCACATCACCTGCGGTGAATACACCGGGCACATTGGTGTGATAGTGGTTCTGTACCTTTATATACCCGTCATTATCAAGCTCAATCCCCTCAAACACCTTCGTGTTTGGGATATGACCGATTGCCACAAAGACGCCATCAGCCGGTAGCTCTTTGGTCTCATTTGTTTGATTGTTAAATAACTTAACGCCGGTGACCCGCTCTGTGCCGAGTACCTCTTTTATTTCTGAGTTAAATAAAAATTCAATTTTGGGATTCTCCTTTGCCCGCTGCTGCATGATCTGGCTAGCGCGGAATGAATCACGGCGGTGGACAATCTTAACGCTTTGGGCTACTTTCGCAAGCACCAATGCTTCTTCCATGGCGCTATCCCCACCTCCGACGATAAAGACATTTTTATTGCGGAAAAATGGTGCGTCACACGTCGCACAGGACGAGACACCGCGCCCAATCTTCTCTTGTTCACCAGGAACACCTAACCATCTGGCATCCGCACCTGAGGCGATAATCACTGCTTTGGATTCATATTCTTTCTCACCGGCAGTAATCGTAAATGGCTGTTTTGTGAAATCTCCTTTTGTAAAATTAACGTCAATAATTTCTGCTCCGTGGTGCTCTGCTTGCTTTCGCATGTTCGCCATAAGATCAGGGCCCTGGATTCCCTCTGGGAATCCGGGAAAATTCTCAACAAGGGAGGTAAGCATAAGCTGTCCTCCCCATTTCTCTCCGGCAATAACAAGAGTCTTGAGATTTGAACGGGTGGTGTAGATTGCGGCTGTAAGACCGGCGGGGCCACTTCCAATGATTATGACGTCGTACATAGGAATTTTTGAGGCTAGAGAGTAGAAACTAGAGGCTAGAATTTGAAGTTCGAAGGCAGAAGATAGATATCTAATTTCAAACTTCCAACCTCAAGATCTAGCTTCCAGATTCTAGCGTCTATCCTCAATTTGCCAAGGCCTCGTCTATTGCTCTTCTGTAGGTGTCTTTGCCTTGCGCGCCGATGAGTGATTTCATGGGTTGACCGTTTTTAAACATCAAGATTGTCGGGATGCTCAGGACATTGAATTTTTCAGCAGTTTTGGGATTCTCATCGACATTCATCTTAAGAACCTTTACTTTACCTGTATATTCATGAGCAAGTTCATGAATGATAGGCGTTACAATTCTGCATGGTGTGCACCAGGGTGCCCAGAAGTCAACAACAACTGGAGTAGTGCTTTTCATTACCTCTTCTTCAAAGTTTTGATCAGTTAAGATTACATCAGCCATATCCTGAGAATTTCTAATTTCTAATATCTAATTTCTAAACAAACCCCCAATGACAAAATGTCCAAAATAGCTTAGGTCAATTAGGAATTAGGAATTAGGAATTAGTCATTTCCTATTCCATTGTCTGCTCCGGGCCTTTGTCGCGGAGTGCGTCGATAAAACTTACTATTCGATTCTTATCGAATTTATCCATCTTATCAACATAGTTCCAGGCTGTCAAGGCAAGCGGCATATCAAGACTTGGGCGCGGAACCACAATGAGCTTCCATGCTCCTTTTTCCCTAAAAAGATCTGAGAGTTGTTTTTTCAGCGCATTGCAATCGATTTTACTGCCGTCTTTTGGTTTTGCATCGCAATTATAACTCATAATGACATACCCATGCTCCAGTGAATGGATGAGATACCCATCCTGCTGAGGCTCTTTATAGATATCCTGCTTCTTCCAGTCAGGGTAATGCGGGCCTGAGGTCGGCGGATTACTGTTATACTTTACCCTCTCACCTATCTTAACGTGCGTTCTGCCCAGATCCTCGATCTTCTGTGCGGTTTTAGGAGTTCCGGTCGTTTGCGTGGTTGTCGATTTTGTCGACTCGGTATAAATAAACCAGCCGACGAAGATAGCAACAGCAGCAATTGCTGCTATGGCTATCCATTTGAGTGCATTATCAGATCCTGCGTTCATACTTTTCTTTTGAAACGAAAAGATTTTCTTATTGTAAACGATGTGTGTAGTATTTCGCAAGATAGGATAGCGTTTTCGTTTTTTAACTGTTGTGTTAGCTTGTAACTGTACGGTATGTATCGCGGCCTAGACAATCCTTGACCCGCAGTGTCGTCCTGAAGGAGCGAAGCGACGAAGGATCTCAGGCAAAAACGGATTCTTTGACCTCTTTGGGGAGAGCTTGTGATTGTTCTTTTAAGAATGCGGAGGCGTCTAGGATTTCAATCCTCACTGGCTTGCCATCTTTTGTATAATGTACGACAAAATTGCTCTCCATTTCTGCATAGTCGAATAGTTCATTTGAAAGGGTGATGACCAATATATCATCCTCCTTGTAATATTTAATTTTTCTCTTTATCATATCGACCCTCCTTCGCAGGAAAGAATGTAATAATTGTTATTGCATTGCTCTCAAACCGATAAATGACACACAATTCATGTAAGCTATCAAGATCTCCAATTGCTCGTTTTACGAAAGGCAAATCTTGGATAATTTTTGGTTTTCGAACAATCCCTTGTAACTTCGTTTTCGTAATGCCAAACTTCTTCGCTTCTTTCTCTTTTAGTTTATCCTCTGCATGTTTTGTATAAATAAACTTCACGGAATCGGTTGCTTGAATTTATTATACCTCCAATTATAGGTAAAAACAAATGAAAATTCTTTCGATAGTTTAGTATTGTTATTCCAATTCTTCTCTCTTCGCATGCAGGAAATGAAACCACTGTTCAAAAAAGGCGAACATGACCTTAAACGGCGTTTCGATGATAAAGTCAAAGATGAAGATCAGGAAGTTGAAGCGGCCTATTTCTTGGGTCAATTGTCTCCCGACTCTGACGACGGGCATAAAGAGAAAATCAACCAGCGGTGTAACAAGCCCCTGCCTATCGCCTACCGAATAGATATTGGCAATAAGACTGATACGGTAGGACAGAAAGGAAACAATCGCTAGGAAGAAAAGGAAGACAAATTGGCTTGCGACGTTAAATTGCAATCGGGAAAGCACATAAATAATGCCTCCAAATGAGAGGACAAAAGCAAAAAACCACAATCCGTCAAAAATTATACCAAGTGTTGAACGCTTGTCTCCTGCTTTTTTGATAATCAATGCGCCACCGAGACGAGGCGTGTCTGAGAACAAGACTTCCAGGATTATGGCAAAGATACGTTTGGAGTTCTCCTCCCCCGGAGTTCTGATGAAAGCGCTCACGAATACCATCAAGATGGGCGGAACGCTGGTATTTAAGAGAAGCGATAGCCACTGGATCTGGCCGTAGACAAAGCGATCGTATGTCCCCTCCACGGCAAAGGCAAAGATGACTTTGGTCAAGAGAATAAATATAACGCTTCGAATAATTGCCCGTCGTACTTTGGCGCCGACACTTTTGTATCGTTTCTCACACGCGGCAAAAACAGTCCTTCGTAATTCTTCTTCATTTTCAATAAGGCTTTGGATATGGCCTTTGTTAGCTTTAAAAACATCCTCAAGAATCAAAAAGACTGCTGCGCGACGCTTGACAAAGGCATAGATTCGCTCACGCCTGGGGTAAGTCAACTCATAGACGATTTCTTTATAGCCTTTGTGGAACTCATTTGCAGTTTCATCTACATTGTCTGTTGTCAGCTTGCCAAAATAAAGCTTAAAGAGATGGTAGCGAAGGAATGCTATATCATCGCGGGCAAAGGCGCGGCGGACTGCTATATAGATCTGGGCGTTTTTTGTCTCTTCCGTATCGTCCACAATCTGGACGTTGTTTTTGAGGAGTTGAAACATGAAGTTGGCAAGTGTTTCTTTTTCCGTATTTGGATTGATGATGTTTTCAATATCTGCTGACATCAGTTGATAAATCCATTCGTTGATAATCGATTCGGGTAGGACTTTGTGCTTGAGGACTTTGAAACGAAATTGCAAAAAGGTGTCAATTGTATGCTCTACCTTTTCAATCACTGCTTCAGAGACGGTATTCTCCGGCATATAGCGCGCCCAGATGACTTCGCGAACGAGAGGTTCTGCGGTTGTTTTTGCGTTCCCGCCTAACAATAAGCGTCTTTTGAGAATGCGTTCAATTGCTGCGCGAAGGATCACTTCGTCTTCCCGATACTCCATTGCATTTCGCAGCTTCTCATAAGCAGCAGCGACTCTCGATACAATCGGGTTTACCTGAATTTTCTTATCGTGGTTTGGGTGATCCTTTTTCTCAAAGGCTGAGATAACAAGATTTGCCAAATGCGACGGCTTCAGCGGTTCTTGCAAATCCATAGGTACAAATATTATATATCAAACCTGTCTACCGTGCTAACGCGGTGTATGTTGTAGAATCAAGAAGAGAAATCAAGAACAATTTTTATTGCTTCTTCCACCTCTCGCAACTTTACTTTTGAAAGACTACCGATTTTTTTGATGAGCCGTTCTTGATCAATATGTCTGATAAACACTGGCAGCAGCACTGATGGCTTATCGAGTCCTTCTCTTTTTCCTACAACAACCATTTCTACACCGATTGTTTTTGGAACTTGCGAGCTTGCCGGAATAATTATTGCATTTACTGTGTCCTGGTGGATAGCATTCGCTGATACAATAAGCGCTGGTCTTTTTTTGTGGATTTCTCGACCAAACCCAGGGTCAAGATCAACAAGCCATATGTCGCCCCGATTAATTATTCTGGCCATCCCTCAACCTCTATCGCTTTCCAATCCTCATATTCTTTTTTGTAAAACTCACGATTTATTTGTAAACTTCTTCTTAATTCTTTTTGTACATTTCGTTTTTTTGTGAGCTTTTCGGAAACTGCTTTGGCAATAAACTTGCTGCGTTTGCCTTGTGGAATTTCACTTTGCAATTGTTTCAGCAAATCGGTTGGAAGAGTAATATTTAATCGTTGTGTTTGCATGTTGTTATACCTTCAATACACACGAATAATACACACAAACGACTATCCTGTCAACTACAGCTTGATAACTAGGCAAAAACAGACTCTTTTACTTCTTTGGGGAGAGCTTTTGATTGTTTCCGCAGGAACTGAGAAGCATCCAAAATTTCTAGTAATACCGCCTCTCTGTCAGGGGAAAAATGAACAATGACATCACCAGACTGCTCAGCGTAATCTATTTTTTTATCATTTAGCTCAACCATCAGAACATCGTCTGTTTTCTCATACGTAAATTTTGGATAGCTATATATAGCTTTAGTTATTTTTCTTTTCTTCATAATACCTTCCCTTCTCCGCAGGATAAAATGTGATCACAATTATTATATCACCTTCTTTGCGATACACAACCCTGAGAATGTGCTTTTCATCAATACTCCCTGAAGCAATGATCTTTGGAAAATCACTCTCTGCATCTTCATGCTCTGGATGCAAAATAACTGCTTTAATAGATCGCTTTCTAATAGGCGTTTTGAATCCGTGCCTCTTAAGCATTGCAAATTTATCAACCGCTGCATGTTTTGTAAAAACAAATTTCACTGTGAAGTTTTGCTTGCCAACTTGAAGAACTGTACGACGGTGTTTATGAGAGTATAGGGTTCTGTTTCAGGCAAATTATATCGCGGATACAGGTACCAACTCATAATGAGAAGGTCATCCGGCCGGCCACCAGCAGTATGGTACTCTCGATAGGCTTTTAATACGTTTTCCTGCCAGGCTTTTGCTGAGGTCATGCCACCTTTTGATGAAGTGTATGTGACGCCCACACGAAGCTCCAGTTCATTCCTGATGAAATCTTCAGCTTCTTTCAGATTCTGCCAGTTCTTACTTGCTTTTTCCATAGGAAAATCAAGGTGGATATAGTCAAGTGTGAGGTTTTCTTCTGCCAAGCTCTCTACTAATTGCCTATACACAGATCTGTACTCTTCTCCCTTGGCAACGAGCGCATCGATAATGCCGACTTGTATGTTTGGGAAACGATTTTTTATATATTTGGCAAAGCGGACGACATTGTCAATCCGCT
>CAZTFV010000061.1:0-6308 GCA_964613075.1 uncultured Gammaproteobacteria bacterium
CCTAGAAGATTAAAAAAGAGGACTAAAAAAACAACACGTTTGTTTAATTAAGCCAACTCAGGGCAAGCAACGAAAAAGTCGGTTAATTTTCCGAAAGTCAGATTTTGGTGCGGGCGGAGGGAGTTGAACCCCCACGCTCTATTCGAGCACAAGGTCCTAAACCTTGCGTGTCTGCCATTTCACCACGCCCGCGTGAGGCTGGCACTATTATAGCTACTTTAGTGGCATTTGAAAATCTCCGAAAACTAATCAGCTGAAAAAAGTTGTTGAAGCTCCCACGACCTAACGGTCGGGGATTCTCTTCATACGCTTCGTCGGAGCTGAAATCCGCCGAAGCGGAAATTGGCTCTGCATCCCACGATCTTATCCGTCAGCTGACGGAGGGATTTCCACGAAGGCGGATTAAAAAGTAAGCCTATAATACCCATTGACAAATACATAACTCTTCTGTATAATGCCCCATATTGTATTGTCCTATAGATAATGCTATGAAGATAAAAACTGTCAACAAACGACTACTCGTTTCATCTATTTTGCTCACCGGCGCTGTTATCGGTGGGATAAACTTCGGCATATCAGCAAATGCAGATACCTGCAACAACTACGACCGCGATAAAGGAAAACTCACTGCCGAAGTTGATTTAAAAGACGGACGAGCAAAAATTAAGAATACTTCAGATAAATGTGCCTACAACGTCGGTGTTGCTTCATTTAAGATTTTTAATAAGCAAACAGGCCACCCACAAGAGTTATATGATGTCAAATATGGCGTTGTGAAGAAAAACGATACGCTTACCTTAAATATCAAAGTTCCTAACTGTGCATATCAGTTCGATACATTTGTCGGAAAAGTAGGAGATCGAGACGGCATTGACCATGTCAATGATGGCAGACGAAACTTGGACAAACCTGAATGTAAAGAAGAGAAGCCAACCCCTAAGCCCACAAAAAAACCCACTCCGACACCAACGCCAACAAAGAAACCAACGCCTACAGGAGCGCCAACTGCAACGCCTACGCCTACATCAACTCCTTCAGTAACACCTACCGTGACTGTTACACCGACACCTTCCAATGCTGGAGGTACCACAATTATCAATAATAATACCAACAATAACAACAATGAAAATAACGTTGAGGTAAATCCTCAAATTGAAAATAACGTCAATAACAGTGTGACTGTTGAAAGAAGAGAGGTATTAGATACTACGGTTTATGCTGCGCCGACAAACACAAGCAAAACACCTGATACCGGTGCGGGGCTTCTTTCACTCATCTCACTTGTACCATCAGGTTTGGCAGGATTTATCCTCAGAAGAAAGTTTGCCTAATCTTATCATCCATCCTCCGATATATTCCCCAACTTATTATTCACTGGTAAATAAAGCAAATTTTGCTATAATAAGCTTGCAAATATGACAACTTCAACCATGCAACGAGAAAAAGACGGGACAATCAAATTGACCATTACCTTGCCGGTAGCTGCGGTCAAAAAAGCACAAGAGGCAGTAATTGAAGATACGGTAAAAAATGCCGAATTGCCGGGTTTTCGCAAAGGCAAAGCTCCCAAAAAGCTCGTGGAAGAAAATATCAGTGCCCAAAAGCTACAGGAAGAGGTTTTAAGGCAACTCTTGCCGCAGGCTTATATGGAGGCAGTGAAAACGCATGCTATTCGACCGGTCATGAACCCGAAAATCCATGTTGAGAAGATCGAGGCTGATAAAGACTGGGTTTTTGTGGCCACGACTTGTGAGATGCCTGAGGTTATGCTAAAGGACTATAAGAAACGGATTGCCGATGTAACCGCCAAAAGCAAGATTATCGTTCCCGGAAGGCAGGACAAAGAACCGTCAATGGATGAGATTACGAAGGCATTTGTTGAAGGTGTTTCTGTACAAATACCGCATATTCTTATCCGTCAGGAGGCTGACAGGCTTCTCGCGCAGACACTGGATGAGATCAAACGACTCGGATTGACGCTTGATCAATATCTGGCATCAACCGGAAAGACGCCTGACCAGTTGCGATCGGAATATGAAGCAAAAGCGGTTGCGGATATGACGTTTGAATTTGCGCTGCAGAAGGTCGCTGAAGAGGAAAAAATTACTGTTGAGGAGAAGGAGATTGAGGAAGCACTGCAAAAGGCCAAGGATCCGGAAGAACGCTCCCGGCTTGAATCCAACCGCTACCTTCTGGCAAGTATCTTGCGTCAGCAAAAAACGCTTGATTTCTTAAAACATTTGTGATAATTTGCAGGCGGCGGTACTATGTTAGGTCTTAAACAAAAGAAAAAGGTCAATAAATACACTGAAAAAAGCCCTTTTGAAGCTATTTCTGAGGAGTTGCTTGGCTTGGGAAAAGGGGTTGCCACATCTGGGAAAGATTTCGTGGAGGAGGGAAGACAGGATGTTCTCGTCCAACTACTGAATGTTGAGAAAAAAGTCCGCAAGCTCTCGGGAGATTTGGCAAACGGTCAGGAGCTTGATCTCGGAAGTCTCAATCAGGCACAAGAAGAGAATAAACCAAAAAGTGAGGCTGCACCCGGGCTTGATTATGGTCATGAATACACCCGCGACGTTCTGCAGTATACCGAGCGATCAACGAGAGTCGAGTCGCAAGAGATCAAACAACGAGTAGAAGAGATTATGGTAGAGCTCAAGCGGCTTGTTACAACCTCTGCAGTTCTTGAAGCTGAATTTAAGCAAATTACGACAGACCAGGTTCCTGTCAAAGCAGGAAAGTACCATCTCAACTTCTTTGAGTGGATGCTGTCTGTTATCCGGTCAGCCAGGGAAAAAATCGAGGATTCAAGCAGCTGGCTGGCAGCCCTCTCAAGCAAGAAGAGCAAAAGACAGTATTGGGCGATGTTCAAAAAACACGGAACGACATTTGGCCTCTCCAACGAGCGCGTCGTAGCTACGCAAACCGGGTAATGTCCGTTTTGATGTTGGACGCTAGAAGCTTGAAACTGGAATTTGAAGTTGGAAAGCAGAAGTTTTACCTTCTCTAGCTTCTATCTTCTAAACTCAAGATCTAACTTCTCGCTTCAAGCGTCTAGCCTCAATTACCCATCACTGAACTTAAAATGCTTTTCTTACCCTTTCTACATAAATCAGTTGTATACTATGCAGTATGCAACGTGGCATTGCGACATTTACCCTTGACACCGGCGTTTGTCCACCCTGGCTTTTTCGACGCATGGTAAAGCTGGGGCGTGAAATGACGCGGGTTATAGTGAGCGAGTATGGACCGGATGAATTTGTACGCAGAATTTCGGATCCTGTGTGGTTTCAGGCGCTCGGAACAGTGCTTGCCTTTGACTGGAATGCATCAGGACTCACGACGATCCTTACAGCCGCGCTAAAAGAAGCAATCAGACACGAAGAAGCGGACTTGGGTATTTTTATTTGTGGCGGGAAGGGGAAGACTTCCAGAAAAACACCTGATGAAATTCTCTATTGGGGATCGTTTATTAATTTACCAGACGAAACTGCGAAACGACTAGCGTATAATTCAAAAATGGCGGCCAAAGTCGACAGCTCGCTTGTCCAGGATGACTACCAGCTTTACCACCACAGCTTTTTCTTCAGCAAAAATGGCGCATGGACAGTCGTGCAGCAAGGGATGAATGCCGCCAATCAAACTGCCCGCCGCTACCACTGGCATAGTAATGTCATCCTGAACGAAGTAAAGGATCTAAATCGTCATTCTGGGGAGGTCGCCTTGGCGGCCGACTCCAGAATCCCTAAAGATTCTTCGCCGGAGTTTACACTGAGAGAATCGAACGTGGCTCAGAATGACAAGCTCGATTTTGTCAATGAGCCGCACGCTGCAATTTCATCTCAGGCCTTTCAGTCTCACATGCTTAATATGGTCGCAGGAAAAAGCGAACAGACACGGGAAGTCTCAACAGAATTGGCACAAACGAACTACTCGTCTCTGATGAAAGACATTCAGATTCTGCGCAAGCATTCGTCATCTTTATCCAAAATGATAACACTCAAGGACGGGAGCGAGCAGCTAACGCTTCTTCAGCTCGCGGATACAGAATTTACGACGCATCCTGTGGTGACGGAAGATTTCAGCAAAAGCCGGTATCTAGACAAGATTTTGCAACAAGTGACCTATGAGCAACCCAAGCGCTATGAAGACTTTTTGAAGATCCAGGGTGTCGGACCAAAGACTGTCAGAGCACTCGCTTTAGTATCAGAAATAATTTACGGAGCCAAACCTTCCTATGAAGACCCGGCGCGCTACAGCTTTGCCCATGGCGGAAAAGACGCTACCCCATATCCTGTGGATAGACAAACATATGACCAGACGATCGCGACAATGCAGGAGCTGGTACGCAAAACCAGGTTTAACTCATCAGACAAAGACAGAGCGTTGAGGCGTTTACACGGTGCGCAAACTGATCAAAACTACAGCGCTACATAGTACTGTAGTTTGACCTGCGACAAGGATACTCCTTGCACAAGGAGTATCCTTGTAAAATGATGAAGAAACGGCTTTTTGTTGGTATTCCGCTGCCCATAACAGTAAAAACTGCACTTCGTGGTATTATAAAGAAGTTGCCAGATTCAAATATTCGCATTACACCAATTGAGAATCTCCATATTACTATTTGTTTTATTGGGTATGTTGAGCATTTCCATATTCCTATTATTTCTGAAAGAATACAAAAAACCGCAAGACAAATGAAGCAGTTTGCTTTGGAGTTTGAAACTATCTCCTTTGCGCCGCTTGATAAACCGGCGAGGATGGTCTGGGCATTACTGAAACAGCATGACGCTTTTTCAACATTAGTAGCCGGGATGGAGAAGGAGATATCCCGGATCACACCAATAAACAAACAATACACAACCCCGCATATCACCTTGGCGAGGTTTAAGAAAAAACCCAAGATTACGTTGAAACAAGCCCGCTTGAAACCACTTCAAGTAGCAACAATGTCGCTTTTTGAATCCAAACTCTCGCTAAAAGGAGCTGTCTACACTGAACTGCAAACGTATTATTTCGAATAGGCGATGTTGGGCGCTCTATTGCGCAAGAGGTGCGTAAAGCACTGTCTTGTCGCTCTTTTACGCTCAAGTGGAGGCGCTGCGTTGTACAAGCGTAAAGCAAGATAAGCTGCAGTTTTAATCTCCGGTCGCAACGCAGGGTTGTTTCTCAGTTGCTCTGAATGCTCTCCGCTTGCCTCTCCGTGAGGGGTTCTATCGATAGTCTGCCAAGTAACAAGGCCATTCGGATGCTCTGGGGTAAATTTGGGTAATGCAACAAGATCTATTGTCTTATTGCTGTTTCTAAATACAACAGCGCTAAAATCAAAATCCAGTCTTCCTAAGTATACACCCCACTCTTCTATATCTATGCCATAAAACCCTATTTTTTCCTTTTTGCCCCTCTCGCAATAGGGAATACCTAAACCTAAAATTCCTCTCCAGTGTCTAATAATAGACGAACCATCATGGGGATATCGTTCCACTGTTCCTCCAATAACTGCTGCAATGCGGTCGGGGTCAACGTTTTCAGCAGCAAAAATCTCAATGCTAAGGGGAATTTCCCCAACTTCAATAACCGACTCAGGTGTTTTTTGTATCTCGCTACTCATAAACAAAAGTCCCTAGGGAGGGACTTGTGATTAGCTTACAACAGCAGGGTAATTTTGTCAACCCCAATAGTTGACAAAGTAACGAAGGGTTTGTACAATAAATAAAAGTATGCAAAACGTTTGTCTTCTTCACATTGTTATTGTCCTCCTTCGCGGAGGCGGTAGCGTTGTGAAGAGCACAATAGAGTAAACTAACCACAACATAAAGACCGCCTCCCTAAATGGGAGGTTTTTTGTTGTTGAAAACAACAACCCTGAGCGAGTCCTGAGTTTATCGAAGGACGAGTCGAAGGGTGATGGTTGAAAGGGGGTGAAATAGATTATGGATAGAAGAATTGGAGTTGGAGACGAAGCAGCGAGAGATTTTCATGTCGCGAAACCGCCGATGCCAGTAGCTGCTCCTGATATGACTGGAGCAAGAATGCCTGCGCCAAATAGCATTGAAGGTTTGCGCCAATTTGGATTGGTAGATCAAGGCGAGACGACAGATGCAGCGAGAACAGTTGTTTTTCCTGGCGGTCAGGAAAGAATGATCTCTACACGTAGGGTGGTTATTAGAGAAGGTGATACTGTGCAAACAGCATATTATCCTCCACCTCGTGTGTTAAATCAATTAGCTGGTAGGCGCCAAGCCTAATGAAATTATCTTTTGCAGGCGGGTGCGGTAGAGGGACTGTATCCGCCTGCAGCAACTCAA
>CAZTFV010000062.1:0-6109 GCA_964613075.1 uncultured Gammaproteobacteria bacterium
ACTTCTCGACTCGGCTTAATCAGCCTCGCTCGAAGAATAACTGCGTAAGTCCTATGAAATAAAATAATTATAAATTCTACATTCAATTCTAAATTCATGATTTTAAATTCTAAATTTGCATCCTCGTTCATCCTTATACTACACTGATATTGTGCAGGGAATATTTATCGATATTACCATCATCATCTGTCTTGCCGCAGTGCTTTCTGTCATTTTCAGACTGCTCAAACAGCCTGCAATTCTAGCCTACATCTTAACTGGTATCATTCTTGGTCCATTGGGAATTATCCGTCTTGAGAATCAGGCGGCTTTGGGTACGCTTGGCCAGCTTGGGGTGACATTGCTTCTTTTTATGCTGGGTTTGGAGCTTAAGTTTAAAGAACTCCGATCCATCGGAAAACCAGCAATCATCGCCGGTATACTGCAGATGTATTTTACCTTCTTTGTCGGCTTTTTCCTGACACTATTCTTAGGCTTTACGAAAGCAGAAGCAATCTATACGGGTATCGCACTCGCATTCTCAAGTACCATTGTCATCGTTAAGTTATTGTCTGATAAAAAAGACCTCAATAGCTTACACGGTAAACTTGCTCTGGGTATTCTCTTGGTACAAGATTTTTTTGCGGTCTTGACGATTATTTTTCTCTCCGGTAATACAAGTGTCGAGGGGACAGCACTCTTTTCGTATATCGGTGGCTTGCTTTTCAAGATAGGCATGCTTTTTGTCATCATTGCGCTTTTGAGCACAACGATATTTCCTCGCGTAACGCGGGTTATTGCAAGATCACCCGAGTCACTCTTTCTTGTGAGTCTTGCCTGGGTTTTTGCCTTAACCGCACTTGTTGCGTCTCCTTTTATCGGTTTTTCGATTGAAATAGGGGGATTCTTGGCTGGGCTTGCGCTTGCGAACGCACATGAGAATTTTCAAATCGTTGCCAAGATGCGAGCGCTTCGTGACTTTTTTATAACCATTTTCTTTGTGACGCTTGGTATAGAGATGCAGATTGCAAATATAGGCGCCGTGTTATTTCCTGCAATCATTATTTCGTTTTTTGTTCTCTTGATTAAGCCACTTATTGTCATGGGGATAACGGGAATGCTTGGGTTTCGAAAAAGAACATCTTTTTTTGTTGGCATAAGCTTTGCGCAGATTTCAGAGTTTAGCCTTATTATTATTTTTCTTGGAGCGCGCATCGGCGCAATAAGCAATGACCTTGCAACGATTGTTGTATTAGTCAGCATAATTACCTACGCGACGTCAGCATTTTTGCTGCAAAATAATAATATGGCGTATAAAAAAATCCACAGAGTGCTGTCTGTATTTGAGGCAAAACACACGCGGTCCGAGCAGATTTCGGAGAATGGAGAACTATCAAGCCTTGACAACCATGTTATTATCGTCGGTTGTGATCAGATGGGGCAGAGTATTCTCCATGCCTTGGAAAATAAAAAGCAAGATATTGTCCTTGTAGATTTTAATCCCGATATGGTTAAAAAGCTGAAAGAGAAAACTGATCTTCCGGTATTGTTTGGTGATATCGCGGATAGCGAAATCCAGGAGAGGGTAGGAGTCCACAAGGCAAAATTAATTGTATCGACGGTGCCTGATCTTGAAGATAATTTATTGCTTATCCAAGGAGTTCGACATCAAAATCCAAAAGCCAAAATTATTGTCATGGCGTATGAAGCAGAGGAGGCAAAAGCCTTGTATAAGGCGGGCGCTGACTACGTGGTCCTACCACATCTCACCGGCGGCAAGCATCTTGCAAAATTACTTATCGATAAAGAGCATATGCGCATGATTGAGGAATATAAGAAAAAAGACTTACACTATCTCGAAAAAGATTACGCTTCTGTAGGAGGTTGAATTGCTTCGTCTGGTAGATTGCCATCCATGATAGATTCCAAATGCTTCCATGATTGATTTCTCCGATGGTCTGTTAGGCGATCTTGAGGGAAGTTGTAGGTTTTGATTTTTTCTGCTCGCATGCCGCGACCAACTTGGGTTGACTTGAGCGACGCAATTTGCTCTTGCTGCTTTTCAATTTCACGTTCCCACAATTTCGCCCGCAGCAATTTCATGGCAATTTCGCGGTTTTGCGCCTGTGAGCGCTCGGATTGTGACGTGACAACAATACCTGAGGGTTTATGGAGGATTCGTACAGCCGTTGAAACCTTATTGACGTTTTGCCCGCCGTGTCCGCCTGAGCGGAAAGCTTCAAAAGCAATGTCGTCAGGGCTTATATGCAAATCAATGTCCTCAAGCTCCGGCAGTACGGAGACTGTTACTGTTGATGTATGAATTCTGCCGCGTTTTTCAGTCTTTGGGATCCGCTGTACCCGATGCACGCCTGCTTCGTATTTTAGCGTTCCAAATGGATGACGGCCTGAGATTTTTACCACTCCTTGATCTAGTAGTTCAACCCGCAGACCTCGCAATTGTGCGAATCGTTCATACATCCTCAGCAACTCTTCTGCAAAAAAATTGGCTTCATCGCCGCCGGCAGCGCCCTTTACCTCGAGGATCACATTTCGCTCGTCCAGGTCATCGGCTTCAGTCTCTTTTGTCTGCCAGCTGGCGGATTGCAGGCTTTCCTCGATGAGGCGTTTTTGCTCTTGAAGGCTTGCCAACTCCTGCTTTGCTAATTCTGCCAAAGCAGGATCCTCAGCTAATAAAAGCTTTGCTTCCTCAATCTTTTTATCAAGTTCCTGTAATTGTACGAGACGATAATCCATAGTAAATTTCTAATTTCTAATATCCAATTTCTAATTTCCAATTCGTACTTTCATTTGAAATTTGACATTTGAAATTGGTAATTATTTGAAATTCTTGACGTGGCTACTTCATCCCTTGGAGCATTTCGCGAAGTGACTTGGGGCTGTCTTGTTGCTTTTTCTTCTCTTCTGCTTTTTTAACCTTTGTTACTTGATATGCCTTTGCAGCTTCCTGTTTCTTTTGGAATTTCTGGATACGTGATGCAGTATCGACAAATTTCTGCTCGCCTGTGTAGAAGGGGTGGCAATTGTAGCAAAGCTCGACATGTATAACATCCTGCGTTGAACCCACAGTAAATCGATTGCCACAAACACAAATTACCTGTGCTTGCGGATTGTATTTTGGGTGAATCGCTGATTTCATACAGACTATTATACAAGAAAACGCTCTCATTGACAAGGCTGAAATATAATCCTATAATACTATTATAATTGTCGAATAGAGAGATTTTTATATGGTTGAACATGCAGTAAATACAGCTACAACAGTTTCTCACCTTCGAGACGTCAGTCGTATTGCTGATGCTGCAGAACAATTACCTCTACCAACTCCGATAAGGCGGGGGGGGCTTCCGCCGGGAACATTACCAAAAAATATTGAGAGATTTAAGAATTCGAGGAAAGGAACCCCGCTTACCCCCGAGCAAAGAGATACTGTTAGTGAGGCAAAAGGTGGCGTTAGAGCTGCGACATATCTGTATTTAGTCCGTGGTGGAAATATAATTGAAGTAGCACATATAACTGGTTTCTCTAGCAGTCAGGTAGGTCATGTAGTTGATAAGCTTCGAGTAAACGGTGAAGTAGGAACGCCTACTCCGGAGGAGACATCTGTGAGAAAAACGATTGGATTAAAATTCAGATACGCTCTTGAAAGAAATGGAGGATTGACTGATCACCAAGAGCATCAGTTCGAACTTGTTCGAAAGTTAGTAGAGTTCGGTCTTGTTCCAACAGATCTTAGTCATAGGGAGAGCTTACTGTGGTTATATAAAAAAGAAGGAAGGCAGTTGCCAGAAAGCATCGCCGATCAAATGCGTCTAGAAGTGTTTTTTATTTCACAGGTGAGATCCCAAGAAGATACGGATTCATACCAAGCAATAGGTGATGAGATAGATCAATACTGGTTTCGGACAAGCATGGTAGGTGAGGAGCAATTTATTCTGAATAACTTAAATATACTTGCCTCCAATGCGAAGGCCCACATTTTTGCAAGAAGACTCATAAACTTAGGGCACGCATCCATTGAGCCTCGGGTGTTTGACGGACTTGAGAAAGTATATAAACTGTTTGGAAGGCAATTGCCCGACGATTCCACTGTCCAATTAATTCTTGATGTTTTTTGCAAAGCCAGGCAGCAGGCAAATTATGGCGATAGAGCAATGCTTGAGCAGTATATTGTTGCTGGGGAGGCAGTAGGTCCGGATTGGTTCGACAGCGATATGTTTAATGACGAGCAAAAATTTATCTCAGACGCACTGTCAAGAGTTGCCGCGCTTTCTTCTAACGGAAGTAAACCTAAGAGAGTAGCTGTTCCTCTTGCTAGGGAAGACCTTTCAAGAGAAAATATGGCTATTTCAGCAAGAAGACTGGGATAATTCAGTTACCGCAATTTGTGCAGCGGGTGCCAGTGGAGGCGGCCTTCTGCCACAAAAATTCCGGCAAATACCAAAAATGCTGCTACGAGGAAGAATGGTGTAATTACTTCTCCCAGAAGCGGTAAGGCAATAACCGCCGCTGCCAGAGGGTCAACATAGGCAAAAATCCCAACCTCACTCGTGGGTATGTTTTTTATCCCAAAGTTTGTAAAAATATGCGCAATGAACGAGGCAAAAACAACGCCGAAAGCGATTCCAAAGAAGCCTTGAAACGAAAGGTTCTGCATAAAATGCGTGGTTTGTGATTCTGAAACTACCAGCGGAAAAAGGGGAAGGGAACCAAGCAAAAAGTACCAGAATGTAAGTGTCAAAATGTTGTATCGGTCAAGCATTTTCTTAAGCATAATCGTATGAATGACACTGCCGATGGCAGTTGCAAGAAAAAACAAATTACCGATTACTGATCCGTCCAGCCCGCGCTCAATAACCGGTTGAAAGACAATCAATAGCACACCAAGCAGGCTGATAAACGTTCCGTACACGACTTTTTTCTTCGGGTGTTCCTTTAAAAATATAATTGCAAACAGGATCAAAAGGATCGGCCCGGATGAAAAGATAATCGGCGCGTTAATACTCGGTGCCCGCTCAAGACCAAGAAAAATTGCCGTGATGGGAATAGTAATGCCAAAGAAAGATAAGGCAAGAAGTTGCGGAATATCCTTGTGTTTTACCGTCAACCTGTGAAGGGTAAAGGGCAGAACAAGAAACGCCCCAAAGAATAGTCGTAAGAAGCTAAAGCTATATGGTGGGACATCGGCCAGTGACCATTTGTAGATCGGGAATGACGCGCCCCAAATCACGTTAGCAAAAATGAGGGCAAGGATCGCAAGTTTATACTTTGAAAGTTTCATGAGCAGATAAAGTTTTATTGTTTATGAACGTTACCTCAAATTTCTAATTTCTAAATCCTAATTTCTAAAAAAATCCCAATTTCAAATGTCCAAAATATTAGGTCAATTAGAAATTAGGTCAATTAGGTCAATTTAGCGACTTGATTAGATCTTCAATCGTGATTTGCTTCTGTTGTCTTGTTTTCATGTTTCGCAAAGATACCATACCTTTTTCTTCCTCCTCAGGGCCGATGATGACAACATACGGGATGCCTTTTTGGTCAGCGTATTTTAACTGTTTCTCAATCTTTGCATTTGTATCAAGATAAACTTCTGTATTTATATTGTTCGAGCGAAGTCGAGAACTAATTTCTATTGACGAAGATACAAATTCAGCCGAAAAGACAGCTATTAATACTTTTGTTCCTGTTGCATCTTGCGGGAAAAGATTTTGTTGCTCCATTGCCTCGAGTGTCCGGTCAAAGCCGAATGCACAGCCCACAGCCGGAATATCACGGTTAGCGAACATGCCGATTAATTTGTCATACCGTCCGCCGCCACAGACGCTGCCTGCGGAATATCCTGCTATTTCAATCTCAAAGATCATGTCGGTATAGTAATCCAGCCCGCGTGCCAGCGTCGGTTCAAAGACAATGTTTTTCTCGTCTACTCCCATTCCTTTGGCAATATCACCGATCAGACTTACTGTTTTCGGTTTTTCGGCAGATTGTACCCACGCCAAAATCTCAGGATCAAATCCTTTTCTCGTTAGTTCTTCCCTTACTTTCTCTGAGCCTATTTTTTTTAGCTTGTCAATGATGGTGATTGCAGGTTGCGGAATATCTTTAA
>CAZTFV010000063.1:0-6040 GCA_964613075.1 uncultured Gammaproteobacteria bacterium
GGAAAAGCAAGGCTTGAAGGGCGTGACTACATTGTGCAAGACGGCGACGTTATCGAATTTAAAATCGGATCTTAAAATTGACCTAATTGATCTAATTTACCTAATTAGTCTAAAAAATGACTAAATGTTTTAGTAATTAACAAATTGGGATTTGATTAGGTTAATTAGAAATTAGGAATTAGAAATTTCATAATATACTCCCTTAGTTGTTCCAAGTTTTCTGATAAGCCCCGCGTCTTTGAGTTGTTTGAGATCATAGCGCAGCGTGCGTTCATTCACTTTCAAAAATCGTCTTCTTATCATATCGAAGTTAACCAGTTTGTGGTCTTTTATGATGTTGAGTATTTCCGCCCGGCGCGGCAACAAATAATCCTCGGCTGCGACATCTTGCTTGGTCATTAGGGTTTTTTGGGCGGTTACGGAGGTTTGGGCTATTGCGGCTAGCATAAACTCAACGTAATCAGTGACATCTTTATCCGAAAGCATCAGGGCATCATAGTAGTCCTGTCTGTGCTTGTCCAAATATTCTTCAACTGTTATCAATCCTTTCATGCCGTATCCAGTTTTCTCCAGAACCTCTTGTAATAATAGCCTTCCGACGCGGCCGTTGCCATCCAGGAAGGGATGGATTTTTTCAAAAGAATAGTGAGTAAGCACAGCGCGGATCGGCACAAATTGCTCTTTGTCGCTGTTGACAAATTTAATTAATCGCTCCATTAACTGTTTCACCTGCCTCGGCGGGGGAGGCATGTAGACTGCAATACCCGCTGTATTAAATATCGCGCTTGCCTCTGTCCGAAATGTTCCGACTGTTCCTTTTTCGCCCAAACTATCCATGGTACGCTGGTGAAGATTGAGTAAAAAACTTACAGACACATCACGACCACCTCTGTCCCGAACTAACTGCAGGGCTTTCAGGATATTATGGACTTCTCGTTTTTTCTGGTCACTTGACGCGCGCCCAGTAACTTCCTCAATGGTTAATGGATTGCCTTCAATGCGGGCAGAGAACAATGAGCTCTTAAGAAAACTTTGCCGCCTAATATTTGTTTCAACCTCAGGCGGAATATTCACTGTATCAATGACGCTCTTTGCCGCTTCGATGGTTTGCAGGTATTGCGAGATAGCCGGGGTGAAAGTGTATTTGGGAGGAATAAACATAATTTTCCTAATATTACCAAATATTTCCTAATCTTGCCAGATACTACCTTAATGGGAGATTAGGGAGATTGAGAAGATTGGTACTTGTCCAAACGGGAGTAGTTTGGTAAAATTAATTTCAAGTTATGAGACTGTATGATTTGGTTTTGGTGCTAAAGACGTCGCTATCTGAGACGCAACGAAAAAAGCTAATTGATGACGTCAAGACACGGCTCAAGGATGCTAAAATAATCGATGAGGAATGGGGACAAAAGCCTCTTGCTTATAAAATAAAGCAAGAACTGGCAGGATTTTATCACATCATGCATCTTGAGTCAGAAAAAGGCTTGAACTCAGATTTGGACAAAAGATTGCGAGCGGACGAGAATATATTGAGGCATTTGCTTTTGAGGAAGAAGTAAAAAATGTTGATACTGGACGCTTGAGTCTGGAAGTTAGATCTTGATACGTTCAGTTTCATGAACGTATCTTGAGGTTAGAAGTCGGAAGATAGAATATCTAACTTCTACTATCTAGGTTCAGATTCTAGCATCTAGCTTCTAGCGTCTAACATCAAATACGATTATGGCACGAAGTCTTAACAAGGTTCAGTTGATCGGAAATCTGACCCGCGATCCGGAGTTACGGTATACGCCATCAGGCACGGCAGTCTGCTCATTTGGTTTGGCGACGAACCGTTATTGGACAACCGATCAGGGCGAGAAACACGAAGAATCTGAGTTTCATAATATTGTTGCCTGGAATAAGTTAGCCGAACTGTGCAGCCAATTTCTCGTTAAAGGTAGAAAAGTATACGTTGAGGGAAGACTCGCGACCAGGAGTTGGACAGGACAAGATGGTCAGCAACGGACAAGAACGGAAATTGTAATAGAAGACATGATTTTGCTTGATCGTCCGCCAGCTGGTATGATTCCGGTCAAAGCAGAAGGAGAGCCGCAAGTCAGTAAACCTGCTCCCAGAGTGAAAAAAGAGGCTGAAGCTACGGATGACAAGAAAGCTAGGGCGGGAAAGCCCGATGAGGAAGAGAATATCAGTCCGGATGATATACCTTTCTAAGTTACAAGTTATAAGTCCTAAGTTATAAGTCATGAAGAAGCAAGCAAGAAGACCGATACGAAGAAAGATAGTTGTGCCGAAAGAGTGCTACTTTTGCGTGGAAAAAAAAGAGCCGGAATTCTCAGACAGTTCTGTCCTACAAAGGTTTTTAACAGATCGAGGCAAGATAGTAAGTAGACTGAGAAGTGGTCTTTGTGCAAGGCATCAACGCCGCCTCACAGACTCAATCAAAAACGCCCGATACCTAGCTATAATACCGTATATTTCACGCGACTAATTTAGAGTTTAGAGTTTAGAATTCAGGATCTTATTTTCTTAATTCATAATTCTAAATTCTTAATTCGTTTTTATGACTACTCTGCCCATCACGCTCCCGCCCGGGTTTTTCCCCCAAGTCAAAATCGGTGATGCAATAACAGCAGGACAGACTATCGCCAAAAAAGAGAAAAAACCCGATGAGGTTATTGACCTAGCAAAAGAGCTATCTATCCCAATCGAAGAGGTTGCAAAGACCCTCAAAAAAAATCCCGGAGATACCATACAGCCGGGAGACACAATAGCAGCAAAAGGCGGATTATTCGGAGAGAAGAAAGTTGTGAGCGGCATTTCGGGAACGCTTCTTCGGTTTGAACGAAATACCGGACATGTTGTCATCCGTCTTGACACCCCGTCACAGGAAAGCGCTGCTAAAGATGAAAAATCTAGCCATGAAGATGTGATACTTTCGCCCCTTGATGGTACTGTGTCTTTGTGTAATAATGATACGATTCATGTCCAGACAGACAAAAACGTTCTTCTCGCAGAAAAGGGTATTGGGGATCCGGTAGAAGGCGAAGTTGCAAAAGCCGATGGTTTATTAAGGAATGCCAATATCCTTGCAGATGAAATTATCCCGGCAGACCTGACGACAGATCTTATCGGAAAAATTATTGTCGGTGGCAAGTATAACCGGGAAGTACTGACTAAAGCCGTTGGCATGGGAGTAGTGGGCATTATCGCATCAGATATATCCGATGAAGATCTTGATTATCTCGCATCCAAGAATATACAAGCAACAATCGCGGTTCTGAATAAGGAAAGTCTGGAAAAGATAGTCAAATGGGTAGGTAAAAAAGCATATCTTGACGGAAAAGGTAAGACAATATTATTACTTCGTTATGAGAGCAAACGTATTTAGACTGTTATTAATAGCGGTTATTGCAGGTATTGTCGGCTACTATATCGGCGTGAATAAAGTCAAGATTGATTGGCAGAATTATCATCCGAGAGTAGAGGTGATACATAAAGAGCCACCGCCTGAGGTGGCAAATCTTGACCTCTCTCAATTTTGGACCGTTCTCTCACGGCTTGAGAAGACCTATTACGATAAAACAGCCATAGACCCGCAAAAGCTGCTCAATGGAGCAATTGCCGGCATGGTTGAGAGCCTGGATGATCCCTACACAGTCTATCTTCCTCCGAAGCAGAATGATGATTTTAAACAAGGCCTGGCCGGGAAATTCGAAGGTATCGGCGCCGAATTGGGGATGAGGGAAAAACAAATTATTGTTGTTGCACCGCTTGGCGGGAGTCCGGCAGAAAAATCAGGCATTCGCGCAGGCGATGCGATCATAAAAGTCAACGGACAGCTGACTTTCGGTTGGACACTCAATCAAGCAATTGAGAAGATCCGAGGCCCCAAAGGAACTGAAGTGACCCTGGCAGTTGTGCACAAGAGCGGTGATCAGTTGAAAGATGTAAAAATAACCCGTGACACAATTACGGTCAAAAGCGTGATCCTTTGGACAAAAAAAATCAAGGATATCGCCGAGATAGATGATAAAAAGGTAGGAAATCCCGAGGCAACTGTTTCGTATATTCGATTATCACAGTTCGGCGACAATACGAATCAGGAATGGATCGTACTCGTCAATAGATTAACGCTCGAGTTGCAAAAAAACAAAAACAATAAGGGCATTATTCTTGATCTTCGCAATAACCCGGGTGGGTATCTCTCAGACGCTGTCTTTATTGCCTCGGAATTCATCCCAAGCGGGACAGTCGTGATTCAGGAAGATGGAAATGGCAAACAGGTGAATATGCCTGTTTCACGAAAGGGTCTGCTGTATGATACGCCACTTGTTATCTTGATTAACAAAGGGTCTGCCAGCGCCAGCGAAATTGTTGCAGGTAGCATGCGCGATCACAAACGCGCAAGGCTGGTCGGCGAGACATCATTCGGTAAAGGCACGATTCAGCAAGCAGAGGATTTGGGAGGGGGAGCAGGACTCCATGTGACTGTTGCCAAATGGCTGACGCCAAATGGTACTTGGGTACATCAAAAAGGCCTGAGCCCTGATGTTGCAGTTGCCGTTGATAGCAAAGACCAGTCGCATGACGCCCAGCTTGAAAAAGCAATTGAGGTATTGGTACAATAGCCACAAATATGCGTAGATTAATTATTCTTCTTGTTATCCTGCTTATTCTCCTCGGTCTTGCCAGTATGGCAAACCGCTACATACCCCAGCTTAAAGAATCACTCAGCAACGGCACATCTATTCTGCCACAGAATAATGATAGACTCAGGGTTACCTCTGAAGAGAATGTTATCATCAGCACTGTCAAAAACGTCGGGCCATCGGTAGTGACAATTGCCGTAGCGCCCTCAAATCGGCAAAGCTTGTTTGATGAGGATCCATTCTCAATCTTTCGTGACCCTTCTCGGAGAAGGGGGCAAGTTTCAATAGAACCACAAAATATCGGCTCGGGATTTATTGTTGCAAGTAACGGTATTATCGTTACCAATAAGCACGTTGTATCGGATCCGAATAGTAGATATTCCGTCGTCACGACGGATGAGAAGCGCTACGCTGTAGAGCGTATTTATCGTGATCCCTTAAATGATATTGCGCTTTTGAAAATCAATCCCGGCCAGCATACCGGTCGTGCATTAAAGCCGCTTACTCTTGGTGATTCATCAAATCTTCAGGTAGGACAAGTCGTTATTGCTATTGGTACGGCACTGGGTGAATTTAACAACACAGTCACAACCGGCGTTATTTCAGGATTGGGGCGGGGAATCGTCGCAGGATCGGTCTATGAGGGATTTGTCGAGCAGCTTGATAATGTCATCCAGACTGATGCTGCGATAAACCCCGGAAATAGCGGCGGGCCACTTCTTAATTCATCGGGAGAAGTTATTGGTGTGAATACTGCGGTTTCTCAATCTGGTGAGAATATCGGCTTTGCCTTGCCGATAAACGTCGTGAAAGATTCATTGAAGAACTTCAATGAGACCGGGCAATTCAACAGGCCATACTTGGGAGTCGCATATCGCATGATAAGCGCTGACTTGTCAGAACAGAATGATCTTCCGCAAGGAGCGTACGTCCAGACAGTTGTTAACGGGTCAGCTGCTGACAAGGCTGGTATTGAAACCGGAGATATTATTACGAAGTTTGATGGTGTCGATGTGCGATCAGGCAAAAATGAACTGGCAGTACTTATCGCTAAAAAAAAGGTAGGTGATAAGGCAAAATTAACTATTTGGCGGGAAGATGGACCGGGTAATAGTGGTAAAGAAATGACAGTTAACGTGACCTTTGAGGCAGCACCCGAACAATAAATACGAATTTGATGAAAGACGCTAGATGCTAGAGATTAGATCTTGATACGTTCAGTTTCATGAACGTATCTTGAGGTTAGAAGATGGAAATTAGATTTTCTACCTTCTAAAATCCAGCTTCAAATTCTAGCTTCCAGATTCCAGCGTCTAGCCTCAACGCTATTGGTAATATGTCAGGATTTGACAAAATATTCTTCGAGCGAGCCCTTCGATTCAACT
>CAZTFV010000064.1:0-6036 GCA_964613075.1 uncultured Gammaproteobacteria bacterium
GTGTAGCATTCGCAACCTGGGTCAATTGGATCGGTGTCTAATGTATGCTTCGTGTTAGTGATTTGCAGAGTAAAGTTATTGCTCGGCTGGCCACCGTTTTGGGGTGAAATGTATACATTTCCGTGTCTTCCCCGCCTCGTCGGCGCAACGCAGTCGAAAAAGTCAATACCTCTTGCTATGCCCTCAAACAGATCCTGCACTTCGCCGATGCCGAGCAAATGGCGCGGTTTATCCTCCTGAAAATACGGTACGCACCAGTCAAGTGTCTGATACAAAACAGCTTTTGAGGTGTAGGACCCGCCGATTGAGACAGCTTTGAAATATTTATCAACAAACGCAGCCGATGCCTTACGCAGGTCTTCAAAATGTCCTCCATGGACAACCCCGTACATCAACTGGTCAGACCGTTTCTGCGCTGCAAGACTAGCTAATCCCCAGCGATTGGTTCGTTCTAAAGACTTCGCTGTATCTTTGTGACTCCACAGCGGCGATTCATGGTCATCAAAGGCAACAATCAGATCAGCGCCTAACTGTTCTTGTAATTGTATTGAGGTTTCCGGATCTAAACGCCGCTGACTGCCATCAATGTGAGAATAAAACGTGACGCCGTCATCGTCCATTTTCAGTGGTTTTATCCTGCCTGACTTGCGTTGCGCTTGTTGGATAAAACTCGTCTCTTCCTCAGGCGTTGGGGTATTGTACAAAAACGGTGACTTGGAGAACTTATGCAACTTTCTGCCGTCAATTGTCATATCTTTATATATTTTTTGCGCCGCACCTAAAGAGAAAACCTGAAATCCACCCGAGTCAGTCATTGTCGGCTTGCCCCGCGTAGCTTTAGCGAAGTGGGGACCATCCTCCCAACTCATGAATCGCGCTAAACCTCCCATTTTTTTTATAACATCTGTGCCAGGCCGAAGCATCAAATGGTAGGTATTCCCCAAGACAATCTGCGCGCCTATTTCTGTAAGATCTTGAGAAGAAAGCGTTTTCACCGTCGCCTGTGTGCCAACTGGGTTGAAATTTGGCGTGAGAATATCTCCGTGTGGTGTTTTCAAGACCCCAGCTCGCGCGCGTGAACGTTTATCTTTTGCTAACAGTTGAAAACGAAAATTCATTTTTTGATTATACGCTAAATTCTACTACTCAACCAAAACCAGCAGCTTCACAAACATTCTCCTTCGTGTTTTTGGTCGGGGTAAAATAACGTCATAAGGCAAAAGAGTATAGCCCAAGAAATCTATTCCCCACGTAAGTTTACGCAGAATAATCTTTTTCGGATGGAGCTCTACTTGCAGATGCTCTGTAAGGAAGTTCTCTAGTAGTGGAATAAGCTCTTCAAGAGCTTCTCTTTGAGGAGCAAGGAAAATAAAGTCGTCTGCGTATCTAATGTAATGCTTGATCTTAAGCTGTTCCTTCACAAAATGATCAAACTCATTCATATAAATATTGGCAAAGACTTGGCTCGTGAGATTGCCAAGAGGAATACCTTTTCCAGGCTTTGTTGAAAAACTATCAATAACTTTAGCCAATAATTCGAGGATGTCATTATCAATGATCTTCTGTTTTAATACATCTAACAATATCATATGATCAACGCTGGCAAAGAATTTCTTAATATCACATTTGAGCGCCCAACACGACTGGGTATAGTTTTTTGAAACTTGCCGCGTAAATCGCTGTAATCTCTTTACTGCTTTATGTGTCCCCTTATCTATTCTGCATGAGTATGAATCGCAGATAAATGTTTTATCAAAAACAGCGTATAAATATCTGTAGAGCAAATGGTGAATCACCCGATCCGCAATGTTTGCCTTGTGGATATGTCGCTGCTTGGGATCATGCACATAGAATGATTCATATGAGCCATGCCTATACGTTTTGCTTTTCAACGCTTGATGAAGAGAAAAGAGATTATCTTCAAGATGTCGAGAAAAAAGCTGCACGTCGTTTTTCTCTTTCTTTCCTACCAAAAACTCATCCCATGCTTGAAAAAGGTTCTCTAATACGATAAGATTGTTATACTCTGCCATACTGCTGCCGCTCTAGAAATAACTCCAAGCTGTCATTCTGAACTCGTTTCAGAATCTTATGAATAAGAAGGGTCACGCACACACACAGCGATGCTGGGACTGATATACCAATCTTTTCAAAGCTTTATGAGTTTTATAATAGTCTAAGCGAATGTATTCTGCATTTTCCTAAAACAGAGCGTTACACACTTGGGCAAAAGGTAGATACGATTACACTTGAGTTATTTGAATTGCTCTTGTCTATACCACAGTCAGAACAGAAAGTGATTCTTCTTAAACGTATGAGTATAAATAGGACTTACGCAGTTATTCTTCGAGCGAGGCTGATTAAGCCGAGTCGAGAAGTCCTCGACAAGCTCGAACAATAAGATTTTGCGTAAGTCGTATAAAAAAAGATCTGCTAAAAGTTCTCTTACGCCTTGCCAAAGACAGTCAAGTAATACAAAATATCCATTACATACAATTGCAAGCATTGTTGCAAGAAATCGGAAGAATGCTTGGTGGATGGATACGCTCCACCAAGCAAAACTCCTCCTAAGAAGAATCTGCTTACTAGAAACTACCGCGGGAACAGCACCAACGTTCGGATTGCCATTGCGAGCGTTCCAGTCATTGACGTTCAACCTATTGTCAGGGTGATTCCGACCAACATTGGCAACGTTGGACCCATCAGTTATATGAATATTCTCCCGTACAGACTTTACCTCACCAGAGATTGCCAATCAGTTGATGGATCTCTCTTGTATTGTATTCTCCTGACATTGCGTCAGAAAAAGGAGAATATTCGTAGTGTCTAGTAATAGTTCCTTAAGCACGCCCATGTACTATATGATACATGGCTCCGGCTACTGAAAGATTCTAGAGTTAGGCGAAGATTAATACGCGTTTAATCCTTCACTGCCTATCATAGAGAGTATAACAAATTTTGGAGAACCAAAATATAAGAAGACAAAAGAACCAAGCAATCAATTACCTATTTCTGAAGGAACACTACCGCGGGAACAGCACCAACGTTCGGATCGCCACCGTGAGCGCGCCAGCCACGGACGACCAACCGCCTGCTAGGGTGAAGCCGACCAACACCGGCAACGCCGGACCCATCAGTTTGATCGAGAGCACGAACATAAAAATCTCTGAAAAGCGGCTGCCCAGTTTGCTCCACATATGCGATATCCGCTTGAACATACGCTACAGCAGGTAACATAACCGCTTTAGCATCTGGAAATTCTGTTTCAAGATCTCGGGAGTGCGCTTCGATCAGCGCTAGCTGATCAGCTTGGGATTTGTCAAAACCATTGGGGAGAGCAAGTTTTGGACGTAGAGCTACTACCATTGCTGGTGGAGTGTAGTCTCCAAGCCTCTTTGAGTTGTTGACGTACCAAAAATGGTCTGGATGTTCGGCAACAACCTGACCAAGCGATTTTGCCCCCACAGGGACAAAAGTATATCCCCTTGCCCTTAAGGCTTCTTGTTCTGCAGATGATGGCTCTCGAACCCTAGACAATAGTTCAAATGTTGCCAGGCGAAGATCGACCTTAGGTGCTTCCGCTCGAAATTGTGGTCCAGCAATTGTCGTTTGTGTTGGGAATCTATTTGGTAATAAGCCTCTTCTATGTAAGGAGCCGACAAAATCACTAACTAGCTCTATGCCAGTCTGCCAGCGAGGATCTTGATTTCTACCAGTTTCTCTATAATCATCTGCCATAGCTCAGGAATATATCATACTATAAGGCGTTTTGTCAAATCGACCCGCAGTGTCATCCTGAGGAGCGAAGCGACGAAGGATCTCAGGCAAAAAGGGAGTCCTTGACTTCTTTGTGGAGGGCTTCTGCCAACGATGACAGTTTTTGTCATTGGATTACTCTTGCTCCCCGCTTACTAATGTAAGCTTGCCAAGTAATGATTTTTTTGTTGATTTCATAAGAAGCGCAACAAGCTTTTTATCAATATTCTCCTTTGACATATTCGCAGAAACGCCAATTACTCCTGTCTTTTTACTCATTGGAGCCAAAGGCCTAAAATCTTTAATATTAAAAGTAACGACTAATCTCTCTTGATCAATTGCATACTTGTATCGCTGGGTCTGTTAAGCCTATTTGTTTTAAATCTTGGGTAATGTGTTTTACGTTAAAACGGCTATTTACATTTGGGAAGAATGAACGTACAGGAAATCCTTCATCAAGGAGTAACTTATGTTTGTGAAATTTGGGGGGCATACAGCTTGGACTCTACCTTTTCTGCCAGTTCAGCGATAACTCCCTGCAGCGTTTTTAATTTTATATGCGGATATTGCTTAAGAATTTGCTCAAGCGTATACCCATCCCTGAGAAGATACAAAATCCTTGCAATTGGAATTCTTGTACCTGAGATAACAGGGGCACCAGACATGATATCAGAATCTGAAATAATGTATTTTTTCATAGTATAGGATCATTCTATGCGAAATAACTTAGCTTTGCAAGTCATATACTTCTTTTTTAAACTGCTCGCCGCGGTCTTTGTAGTTTTTGAACATATCAAAGCTGGCGCAGGCTGGCGATAATAAAACGACATTACCTGGTTGGGCGATTTTTGAGGCTGCGGCAACAATTGTCTTCATATCTTTTGCACCTTCAATTAGAACAGGCATTATTGTTCGACCTTGTGGAGAACTACTTCTCGACTCCGCTGACGCTTCGCTCGAAGAATAATTTTCAATTTCCGCTTTAATCCTTTCCCACTCAACGCCAATGCCGATGATGGCTTTTATGTTCTTGGATTTGTTGATCACTGCTCCAAGCTCTGAAAAGTCGCTTTTTTTGCTTGAACCGCCCAAAATGAGAACTTCAGGTGCATCAAATGCTTCGATTGCGGCTATGGCTGTCTCAGGGGTTGTTGAAAAGGAGTCGTCGTAGTAGCGAACGCCATTGACTTCTTTAATAAACTCCAAACGGTGCTCGAGGCCGGTAAAGGTATTTAAGGTTTTTCTGATGTGTTCTATTGAGACGCCTGCCAGGAGCGCTGCCAGTGCGGCAGCTGCGGCGTTTTCGAGATTGTGCTTACCGGGTAATCGCACGTCTTTTATATCAATGATCTTTTTCTCGTTTCCATTCTGTCGTATCCAAATAGCTTTGTCTCTTAAAAAACTTCCCTCCTCCAAGACTCCACGCTCGCGGCTGACTTGGAGCACTTTCCCATCGGTGTAGATATCTGATTCATGACTGGCTACGTAATCACGGTTGACAATGGCAAAATCTTCTGGCTTTTGGAATCTGAGAATATTGCGCTTGGCGTCAACGTATTCTGCCGTATCACCGTGGTAGTCCAAGTGCTCACTTGTCACCATGAGAAGAACTGCGATATGGGGACTTTTGTGTAAGTCTTGCAGTTGAAAACTTGATAACTCAAGCACAACCCACGAATCTTTTTCGAGCTTGTCGAGAAAATCAAGAGGCGGCGTGCCGATATTGCCGCCTAAATATGCATCAAAGCCTTGTGCTTTCAGCATTTCATAAATTAAACTAGCGGTTGTTCCCTTGCCTTTGGTGCCTGTGACGCCTATTATCCGAGCGGGGCAAAGGTCAAAAAAAAGTTTTGTTTGGGAGGTAATTCTTTCTTTTGGGATTTTACTTAATGCCTCATGGGCGAGCTTGATGCCTGGACTTCTAACAAGAAGATCGAAAGAGGATACATCTTCAAATGCGTCTTGACCAAAACGATACGCTATCTCATGGTTTAGTTGTGAAATAAATTCCCTCCTCCAGCGCGCTTCGTGTTCATCAAGCACGGTCACGTCTGCCCCCTGTCCGAAGAGAAATGTCGCACTTGCAAGTCCCTCAACGCCAAGCCCAAGTATCGCAACTTTTTTATCTTTCCAATCTGGAATCATATACTGCGTGTATTATACCAAGAAGCCAACAAACGCTGAGGCGACCAAAAATTCTTAATTCTAAATTCATAATTCAACGTAGTACCAGGGATGGGGCTCGAACCCATAGCCGCCACGTTATGAATGTGGTGCTCC
>CAZTFV010000065.1:0-5998 GCA_964613075.1 uncultured Gammaproteobacteria bacterium
TGTCAAACGGTGTTCTATTTTTCCTTCTTGCCGTTTTGGGAATACTATTCAAAAAACACATAAAGCGCTCGGAAATAACAAAAGGGGTTTTCGGATTTTCACTCGGAATTCTGCCATTTATTCTTTATGATTTAACTCACAGTTTTAAGCAGACAGTAGGATTTACTTTATGGGTAGCAAATCGGATCAGACTCTTTTTTGGCCTAACGCTTTCCGGTCAGTCAACAACCGCTCATGCTCCAGGTGCTATGCAGACAATCTGGGAACAGATTGTCCGTCTCCTATTTCCGGCATTCCCGTTTTTCGTTGTTCTGTTATTATGTACCATGCTATTTGTTCTTTTAAGACAAAGAAAAGTGTTACCGCTTGCTCTTGTGCTTCTCTGGATAACAATACCACTATTTGGATTTTTTATTCATGCTGCGCCCGGCACAGCGTACTTTCCTCTGGTTTTTCCGCCAATTGCGATCCTTATCGGATATTCATTTTACCAGCTGATACGAAAGATAAAAATCGTAACCTTACTTTTTATTGTCATTATATTTATTAACGCATTCTTTACGATAAAGAATAATTATTTTCTGGAAACGCAACGCTCATCAGGTGCAACTGTTGCAGGCTGGTCATACGGACTTGGCCCATCGCTGTCAGAACAAATAAAAATCGTCGGCTTTATTCTCTCAGATGCAAAGAAACGACCTATGCAACTAAAGGGTGGTGGATTTCTTTCGGAGTTTCAAACCAGCATTGACAACTACAAGTATCTTGTATTGTGGAAAGGGGCAAGGCTTGATAGTAAAGCACCATTGGTATATATGATTTATGCTGACAAACGGGAAATCCCCCAAAATGAAACTATAGTGTTTTCAAACAACATACACTATGTCACTAGATATGAAAAAGAGTAAATACTTTTTTTTTGCTTTATACGTTTTCATAGTAATTGCCTCTTTTATTTTGCCCGGTTACTTTCTCACGTCTGACATTTTATTTACACTGCCAAGTTTTCATAAGGAACAATGGATAAAACCAAAAAATTCCCTTTTGGGAGACTCTGTTTTCCAATTCGAACCGTGGAGACAGTATACAAAATCCCGAATACTACAAGGCGAGTTTCCTTTATGGAATGACCAGAACAGCAAGGGAGCTCCGTATTTTGCGAATATGCAATCTGCGATCCTCTATCCGCTCAATATTTTTTATTATATATTTCCCGCTCACGTCAGTCTTTATTTGATTCACTTTTCCAAGCTGTTCTTCTTGTTCTTGTTTGGCTTTCTTTATTTCAGAGCTTTGCAATGTTCTAAGAACATGAGCCTGCTCGGAGGATTCTTTATCACGTTTTCCGCCTTTCCTTTTGTCTGGCTTCAGTGGCCGCAGACCAATGTATTCATATTGTTCCCACTGCTTTTGTATATAACCGAAAAAATCCTGCAAAGCAGGACCGATACATACCGATGGTATGTGCTTATGTCTATCCTGTATTGTTTGGCTATTTTTGGAGGCCACCCGGAAACGCTTTTTCATGTGGGTGTCATTCATTTTCTCTACTTATTATTTCGTTTACATAGAGAGCGGAAAAAACTATTTTTTTCCTTTATCGCAATTATTGCGGGATTTTTTTTGGGCGCAGTGCAACTGTTGCCGTTTATTGAGTATCTATTTCAAAGTTATTCGCTAGCACATAGGGCTGAAGCTCAAGATACGTTTTTCCTTCCAGTGCAAAGTATTGTGAGTCTGGTTTTCCCGTTTTTCTTGGGAGCGCCGCACCAGGAATTTTATCGATCGTTTGCCGGAACAAATTTTCAAGAAGCGATTGGGGGGTATGTAGGAATCTCAGTGCTGTTATTGGGGGGATTAGGGGGGTTAGGGTTTTTTGGGAAAAATCGGATAATTACTTTTTGGGCCGCTACGACGGTAGTACTTTTTGGTATCATCTACAAAATTTGGCCGATTTATCTGTTGACAGAGTTACCGATTTTCTCGGTAAGCGCAAACCAACGATTTTCAGGAATAATGGCTTTTGGTATTACCGTAATAGCCACTCTCTCGTTGCAAAGTCTTGTAAAAGAAAAAATTGACACACACCGGTGGTTTCGGAAAAGAGTATCCTATTTTTTTATTCCTTCTGTTATTGTTTCATTGCTCACAATAGGATTGCTCCCTTTATTCTTTCGTGATGTTACCAGACGAGAATTGGCATTCATCGAATTTTTGCAAATACATCTATTGGTAATCGTTTCTACAACAATAATCTTCCTACTGTTACTATGGCTTATTATAAAAAAATTGAAGATTTCTCCGCTTTTTTTGCTCATCCCAATCGCATTTCAAACAGTCGTACTTTTCTGGAATTATAATCCGGTTACACAAAAAGCAGATTATTATCCAAAAACAGAATTGACCCAAACATTACAAGAACTTCCAAAAGGGTCAATTTTGGAAGTAGGGAACCCGCAACTCCCGCAAAACCTCAACCTTGCCTATGGTTTGAAACATATTGAAAACTATGACGTTCTGGAGATTAAAGCCTTTAAGGACAAATTTAGTGCATTGTTTCCCGATAAGAACCATTGGAAAAAAGCTGATTCTGTTAATGAGAAACATTTGCAGGAGATGGGTATTCCCTATGTTATCTCAGATTACGACCTGCGATTGGTAAGACAAAAAATTCAGACTGAGCAGGATAATCGTTTGGCACTGGATTCGCGCGATAAGAAAATAGGAATTATATTTAAACCGATTTACTCCGATTTAAGAGCGGTGAGGATTTTAACTGCCAATTTTAACAGAGAAAATACATGTTCAATCATTATTTCTCTCCAAGAGAAAGGGACAAAAAGGAGAATCGCGGAGTCAGAACTTCCCTGCACGAAGATTAATGACAATATGTTTTATTCAGTTGCGCTTAAACAGGCAGAATTGCATCCGGGTGAAGAGTATCAATTGATTTTTCAATCTCCAAATGCCTCCCTTGATAACGGCATTGCGCTGCTTGGAAATAGCGCACAACAGCCGTATCTTGAGTTGCTGTATGGAGATACCACGAATAACGCATATAGCTTGTTATGGAACAAAAACAATATTTACTTATGGAAGGTAGCAGGCGTCAGCGATATTCAATATAACGGCAAGGCAAACTTTTTGATACAACGGCCTGAAGAAAAGCTCATTGAAACTTCATCTCAGATTGATCAACGATTATATCTGAAACAACCGTACTATCCCGGCTGGGAAGCAAAAATAGACGGAAAGAATACAAAACTTCTCAACGCGAACCCTTTTGTCGCAGTAGATATCCCAAAGGGAAGACATGTAGTTTTGTTCTCATACAAACCACTAGCGTTTTATATAGGAATAATAATAACGCTCGTAAGTTCATTTGTGATTTTCGTTTACTTCCTTCGCAATGAGATAAAACAAAAAGATTGGAAGCCGACCAAAGTGCAGAAACAAATTCCATGGTATCAGCATGTCATTGTTTTTATTGTCGGAATAGGATTGTCTATAACCACATTTACTTTTATCGCAAAGCTTTTTTCGGTTTCATTTCGCATGCCGCAAACAACAGCGATTAACTGGTACACCGTGCATTTGTATCCCCGACAACAGGATTACTTTTACTTTTTTACATCGGTCGTATATATTCTGTTGGTCACACTTCTCATCTGGGGGATTTGGATATGGAAAAAAAGCAAATAATCCTGCTTGTTATAGAATCCGTTGTCATTTTGTTATTTCTCCTGTTTATAGGATCCGGCATTGTGGTAAGTCCATTCTTCGGTGACATAAATATGATTGATGAGGGGCAATTCGGTGGGTGGATTGCCCATATGCTCCATGGCAAACATTTATATAAAGACGTCTATGCAGCATATGGACCCTTGTATATATACCCCTTGTATATATTTAGTAAATTATTCGGACCGTCAGTTTTCCTCATAAGGATTGTTTACATTGTATTAAACACATTCATTGCAGTGTTAATTGCTAGAACTGTATTGCGAACGATCAAAGTTTCGTTGGTCTTGGAGATTATTGCTTTGGCTTTACTTCTGATTGTTCCCGGCTTTGGTATGCGGCAGGGAGTAGGACTTCTCGCAATCATCTTGAGTTTTTACGCAATGAAAGAAAAGAAGCTTGCATGGAGTGTTGCGTCTGGTGTAGCTATCGCAAACTCCTTTCTCGTTAGTAGTGAGATAGGAATTTTTACAACAATTACCTGTGGATTGTTATTTATCTATAAACTCGTTACGGAAGAAAAGGCACAAGATATACTAAGAAAGCTTTCTCTCGTCGTTTTAAGCGTGTGCATTATTTTTCTTCTCTTCTTCTTGTGGGCAAACGGGGAAGGGTGGCTTCATGCCTATTTGCAAACAATTCTTGATGACTTTCAGATATATTCAGGGATAGCTCTTCCAAATGGACAGAACTTTCCCAATGCATTGCAGCTTTTGCCGCAAAACTTGTCGGTTGTTTCGTGGGCAAAGTTTAGTGTTTCTCAAAAGCTATTACTTTATTGGCTGTTTTTATTTTACCTCATTACATTTCTTTTTCTTTTCGTTCGTCTTGCACTAAGAAAGTCAAAACAGACAGATTTGCTTATTTTTCTGATAGCTGTCTATGGCTTTTTTCTGTCAATGATACTTATCGGAAGATACGGACATTTTCCATTTACACTATCGCCTGTTTTTATTCTTTTTGCATATTATTTAAATATTTTAGTGAATATATTTATTGTTTCGAAAAAAAGAAATGAGAAGACATTCTCGGCTCTACTTATTGTAATTATATGCTTATTTTCAGCCAGAGTCATTTCGATATACCGACCGCATTTTTCGAAAATTCTTTCTGTTCCTCAAGCTTTTGTAAGTACGAAGAACTCTCCAAAGTATGTAGGAAACGTTACTATTTCTTCATCTCAGACAAAAGCAATTCTGACTTTGCAAAACTTTATTGATGAAAATACAAAACTAACAGACACTGTATTTTTCTTTAATAATGAGCCCATGATGTACTTGATGGTAAATAGAGATAATCCGACTCGTTACGATCTACCCGAGGTAGCCGTCACGAAAGAAAAACGATTGGAGATGCTTAATGATCTCATTGAGAATAGGACGAGATATATCATTGATGATACGCAAGCTTGGTCAGTTGATAATGTTAGTAACCGCCGGCGTCTGCCTGAAGTCTATGAGTATATGCAAAAAGAATACAATAAAAGAAAACTCGATAATTTTATAATCTATACTCGCAAAGACGGCTAAGCGTACTTTTTGCCTTTCATAACCCGTGGGGTGGGGAGAGGGATGATAAAGTCGCCTTTAAAACCTTTTTTAACGAGTTTTGGCATCAGCTCATCTGCAATATGCCAGGATAAAAGAAGTGCGTATTCGGGCTGATCTTTAAAAAGTTTTTCTTCATCAAGAATGGGGATAAGCGTGCCGGGAACATAATTGCCGATTTTGTATGATCCTTTAATTTCAAGAACACAAGCAATAATTCTTTCGTCAAGCCCGGTATAATTAATAAGTGTTGATGCACGAGACGGTGCGCTAATGCCATATATCCGTTTTTCCTGTTTTTTAACTGACAATAACAGCGAATGAAGCCTGAGTTTGGAGAGGACTGTTTTTTGGGCAAAATCAGCGAAGGCCTTTTTCCCTGTCACAACATTTTTTTCTTTTTTGAGAAGCCATTTTACTGTTGGTTTGACTTTATAAATACCCTTCTTTGCGGCATATGTTCTGAAGGAACCTCCGTGAGAAGGAATTTCTTTTGCATGGAAAATCTCAAGCCCGTGCAGTTCAAGCAGCTTTTTCAGACTTGTTAACGAATAATATCGCATGTGTTCATGGTAGAGCGTGTCATATTGGACTTTTTTAATCAAGGGAAGTAGATAATGCGACTCTGAAATAAAAACACCGTCATTTGTCAGCATTGATATGATCAAGTCTATAACACCATGTATATTTTCTATGTGCGCAAAAACATT
>CAZTFV010000066.1:0-5934 GCA_964613075.1 uncultured Gammaproteobacteria bacterium
ATAAATCGCTCCCTTATCGCCTGCGCTGTTAATACTCCGGCAACTGTTGAATCTACACCACCTGATATCGCACCTAGGACATATGCTTTCTCCCCTACCCGATCGCGTATCCCCTGCTCTATTGCTTTTATGTCAATGTCCTTTTTCTCTGTTTTTACTTCACAAAGCTTTATAAAATTTTGTAAATACGTATCGCCGTTCTCCGTATGCTCTACTTCGGGATGAAATAGCATGCCTATGATTTTCCTTTTTTGATCCTGCGCCAAAGCAAAAGGAACGTGCTCTGTCTTTCCGATAACAACAAATCCCTGTGGTACTGCCTCAATCACATCGCCATGACTCATCCACACCGTTGATGTCTCAGATAAACCTTCGACAATTTTGAATTTTGAATTTTGAATTTTGAATTTGGATGGGCCGTATTCCCTTTTTCCTCCAACGACTTTGCCGCCGAGTAAATATGCAGCTAGCTGAAAACCATAACAGATAGCAAGCATCGGGATACCGAGTTCAAATATTTTAGAATCTATATGAGGTGAGCCTTTTTCGTATACCGAGGCCGGTCCGCCTGAGAGAATAATGCCTTTTGGCTTGTGCTCTTCAATAGCGGCCATCGCTTCTTCCGGTTCTATAATTTCTATTTTTGCGCCGAGGTGTCGTATGCGCCGCGCGATGAGGTGGGCGGTCTGAGAACCAAAGTCCACCAGGAGAATCATGTGTATATTATACCGTAAATCTATACATTATTCATCCTTTTTCTTAATTTTTACTATGACTACTTAACCACCATATAATTTCTAAACTCTAATTTCTAATTTCTAAATAAATTCAAATATTAAAATTCAAAAAAACTTAGGGTTTAGAGTTTGGGATTTAGGATTTATCCTTGTTGACGTGTTACGTCGACTATCGTATACTCTCATGTGGTTTATGGCGAAAACGCGCTCAAAATCGTCATCGCATCTACCAGAGCTGCAAGAAGAACGCTTCGCCAACCCGAAAGATCGCTTAGAAGCCTCTCTACAGAATATTTATAAGAAGGGCAATGTCGCACTCGGCTGGCCAGAAGGCCAAAAGAGAGTCTTTGAACACCTCGCCCGCCCAAATACGGTCGCGATCGTGGGTGCGGCTTTTGGCGATGAGGGAAAAGGAAGGTTTGTTGACAACTATATTGAAACACTTCTGAAAAAACCCAAAGTAAACCATGTCTATGTCATCCGTTTTCAAGGCGGCAATAATGCGGGTCACACTATAGAAAAAGGTGGGATAAAACTTGCGCTTCACGTTGTTCCCTCGTGCGTGCTCTATGAACAGACATTTGGCATCATGGATCGGGGCATGACCATCCATCCTGAGGATCTTAAAACAGAGGTTGGCTATGTTGAAGAAAAAGCAGCGAGTCTTAAGAATAGGCTCTTTTTGTCAAACGACGCGCTTCTTTGCACAGATATTGAGCGCGCTGAAGAATCCTTAAATCGCATAAAAGATGAAAAAGCCAAAGGTGGGACGGGTCGGGGTATCTCTGCGGTTTACGCTCACTATTATGAAAAAACCGGCCTCAAAATAGCCAACCTCTTTGCCGATGATTGGCAAGAACGACTTGATCGCTACTATGACAGGAAGGCAAAGGAATTTGCAGCCTTTGACGTCTCGTTGGCTGATATGGAGGTACCTGATTTCGCTGCGACGGTCAAATCCGGCAAAACACAACTTCGGACAGTCGGCAAGAAAAAAGCATTCTTAGAGAGAATTGCCGCTGCACGAGACTGGCTCGCAAAAAGAAAGCTTGTAACCAATACCTACCAACTCCACCAAGATATTGCCAAAGATGCAAAAAATGCGTTTCTTTTTGAGGGAGCGCAAGGGGCAGGGCTTGATGCCTGGCTTGGCACGATTCCTGATGTCACAGCATCCAATACGTCTGTCTATGCAGTTCGCGAAGGGACTGCATACTGGAAAGCTGAAATGATTACAAATCGCGTCGGTATATTTAAAGCCACCTATACCTCAAGCGTCGGCGCGCGCCGCATGCCAACGCATATTGACCTGCCAAAGGATTATTCTTCGAGTGAGCGAAGCGAATCGAGAAGCAATAGTTCTCGACAAGCTCGAACAATATTAAACGAAGACCAACACTGGGCCGCCTACGTCCGTGAAACCGCCCACGAGTATGGCACAACAACTGGCAGGCCTCGGGATATTCTTTTCCTTGACCTTCCCTCCCTCACCTACAACAGCCGCATGGCAGGAATCGAAGTCCTGGCCGCAACCCACCTTGATATTGCACTCAAAGATATGGGTATAAAAGTCTGTACGCATTACACGGACAATAAAGGCAATACTCTCCCCTATCAACCAGGCCTTCGCTATCTCAAAAACGCTGCGCCTCAATATGTTGAGCTGCCAAGCTGGGATGGAGCTGAATGCAATAAAGCAAAATCAGCGAACGAGCTCCCCGACCACGCGCAAAAATTCCTCGCTTTCCTCCAAGACCGCACAGGATACCCGATTGTTGCGGTCACCACAGGCGCCGACCGCCACAACCTACTGACATTTCCGGGTTACTCCATCTAAATGTCATCCTGAACTTGATTCAGGATCTAAAAGATTCTGGACAAGCCAGAATGACGAAGAGAGATTCCGAAACAAGTTCGGAATGACATGTGATTTTGCTATTTTTTGCATTATTAGGTAAGCTATAGTATAATTACGTATGGTAGATCAGCACTTTCCATCGTACCCACTCGCCGAGCTCCATGCTCATTTGAGCACATCCATCAACCCGTCTGTTTATTGGCAAATCGCGCATGACCAGGGCTTTAAGCTTCCCAAACGTAACTACCACGAATTCATTGACTATGTCAGCCTCTCTTTAGAGAAGAAAAAATCCCTCAACGAATACTTTGATGAAATCTATCACCCATTGCTTGATAAATTAAGCTCTGGTACGCATGCTGTGGAACGCGCGACATACGAGATCATGTCCGGCGCCTATAGAAACGGCATCTCGCTTATTGAGCTTCGCAATAACCCAATGAAGCATAATAAAAATGCAGAATTGGATCTTGACCACATCATTATGGCGATGCTTCGCGGCATGGAACGAGCGCTTTTGGAATATCAAGACCTATCTGCCGGCATAATCTTTTGCCTCGCTCGGGAGTTTTCCTATGAGCAAAACGTTATTCTCGTTGAAAAAGCGATCAAATACCGAAGACGTGGCGTTGTCGGTATAGACTTTGCCGGCCCGTCCCACCCCAATTTCCATTTTCAGGACTATGAAGCCTTAGTTGAAAAGGCGAAAAAAGCAGGCTTGAGAGTAACAGCGCATGCGGGAGAAGTGGAAGAAGCTAACGACATGTGGGAAGCTTTAGAGTTTGTCGAGCCAAACCGTATAGGTCACGGCATCCGCGCAACCTATGACAAAAAACTTATGCAAGAACTCGTCAAGCGCGATATTGTCCTGGAAGTTTGCCCGATGAGCAACCTCGTGACAAAAGCTGTTGAGAATATGGAAGAAATGAAATCTATCTTGAGGACATTTGTCGAGAACAAAGTCAAATTCACCATCAACACCGACTGGCCAGAAGTTATCGAAAATGCCCACCTTCACAGACAATTTCAGATGCTACTTAAAGAAAACATCCTGACCGAGGAAGAGCTTAAAAGATGTAATGAAACTGCGTTTATATCCAGTTTTATTCCCAAAGGCGGGTTGAATGCTTATCTTTAGCTTTCTTGAGGCTGAGATGGATTATCTAAGGCCATTTTTCCTTGAATAAGCGAAAGGGCAACAATGTTTTTCGCAATGTTCACTATTGCCAGTTGCAAGCCATATGCTTCCCTAAGTTCTTCAAAACCAAGGACTGGTAAAGCGTTCGTGAATAAAGCATCATTATCTATTTCTGCTGTATGCGGAAGAACCCGCCCCACTGATCCCCGAACCCGAGAAACGAGAATGCTTAGCTCCGCCGTAGCTTCAGTAACTTGATCTACATCCTGGTCAATTCCGCCTACCGCTGCCGCAACTTCTCTCAATCTTGCTTGGCCTTCGTTTGGTTCTTCTGCTGTATACGCTTCTATCACTCGATCGACAATAGCCATCCTCACTCTTTGTGGCTCAGCTACTCTTGCCCGTATAGCTTCTAAGCGATTTACACCAGGATCTAGATATGCAGGATCAAAGGTTGCTGCTATAAACTCCGTTTCGGTCCCACAGAGCTGGTCTAGTGCCGTATCAACTGCCTCTCGAGTAGTTAACGGCCCAATCGAATCAGGAGCTGGTAAAGAGACTGACTGTTCTCTAGGAGTCTTATCTTGTTTTAGTATTTCCATTTCGAAGGATTGTAACACGACTATAAGTTTAAGTCAAGCAATCTAATAATTCTCTCCCGGGTTTGCGATGAGGATGCTACTCTACTGCTTTTCTGCTTTATTTTGAAACGTAAGATAAGAGACATATACTACCTCACGAAAGTCTGAGGTGAAAGTGAAATGGTGTTTATCAGCCCATCTCTGGAGGATATTATCAATTTCCTGGATACTGAATGGCTTTTCGCTAAAAAAGTCTAAATCTTCGGAGTATCGGTGTTGCAGATAAAAAGCACTCAGCGCAGTGCCACCGGTGAGATAAAAGTCGCGAAAAAACGAATCCTGTTTTACCTCGTCCAGTATGATTCTTTGTTCGTTGGTGAGGATTTGTACTTCCCCCATATCAATAGCTCCAAAAGCATCCTTCGGAGAGGGAAGAGTTCAAGTTCATCCCAATACTTTTTCACATCAGCAAGTTTGATTTTCTCGCCTTTGCCCGACCGTAATTGATCTTGCGCTCAAGAATGAAAATCCTCCCTTTCTCTGTCTTTTCTAACTCTTTCTCATCATAGTCCCACAAGTAATGCATAAATGCATTATACACTTTTTTGATTGCTATTGTGTCATCCTGAACTTGATTCAGGATCTTTCTACTTCAATACAGTACAGTAATAAAGTAGGTGCTGAAATAAATTCAGTATGACAAATCAAAATTAATAATTTTCACCAGGATTTGTGATGAGGATTGAGTGAGGATGACTTTCAGTCAAAGACGCATGGGTAATCTGAATAAACCTTGCCTTTTTCCACAACTCTTCAATATTTTTCGCTCCCACATAATACATGCCTGATTTTATGCCACCAATTGCTTGATCGAGGAGATCTTTGACCGATCCACGAACCGGCACGAGTCCTTCAACGCCTTCTGCCACAAGCACCTTATCTTTATAATAATCTTTCCCATGATACTCACTCTCCGACTTGATCTTGGCTCCTTTTTGCATTGCTGCAACAGATCCCATGCCGCGATACTCTTTAAACTGATACGTCTGTTGTTCGGGTTTGAGGACACTCTGAAACCGATGTGGCACGTGCGCTTTGTCAAGTGTCACCGTTTTTCCTGGTGCTTCCAATGCAGAGGCAAAAAAGCTGCCCATCATCACCGCTGATGCGCCTGCTGCCAAGGCTTTGACAATATCGCCTGAGTATTTTATTCCTCCATCCGCAATAATGGGTATGCCAGCTTCTCTCCCTGCTCTCACAGTCTCTTGGATTGCCGTTATTTGTGGCACACCCATACCTGAGATGATTCGAGTGGTGCAGATAGCGCCAGGCCCCATGCCCACACGCAAGCTATCTGCTCCCGCATCTATGAGGGCTTTTGCACCTTCATATGTTGCGATATTCCCACCCATCACCTGCACATTTGGATACGTCTGCTTGATCCACTTGATAAGATCAATAATACTTTTTGTGTACCCGTGGGCCGAATCAACGACGATCAGATCTACGCCTGCTTTCACAAGCGCTTCAACCCGCTCCTCATGCCCTTTCCCAACACCCACAGCAGCGCCAACCAATAATTGTTTATCCTTAACTTTTTTAGCTTCCGCTGCCTGATCT
>CAZTFV010000067.1:0-226 GCA_964613075.1 uncultured Gammaproteobacteria bacterium
GGACTATCTCTTCACCGTGCTCTCTAAGAGATTCTGGACAAGCCAGAATGACGAAGAAAGGTTAGGCGGTGGGCGCTCTAAAGTGTACTCACTTAGTCTCTGCACCTTCCCTTCACCATCATGGCGAGGGGCTTGGCTCAGGGTTATCCTTCGACTACGCTCAGGACGTTCACTGAATTCACCCACTTATCATCCCGATATTTCTATCGGGAGCTGCTAACACAGC
>CAZTFV010000067.1:236-5925 GCA_964613075.1 uncultured Gammaproteobacteria bacterium
CTGATTGTATCAGACTAGAGTGTGGCTATTTTAGCATCAACATGATCGGAAATCTAGTGCATTTCTTGATACACTTTGTCCTACTTGACTTTTATATCTATCAATACTAAGGTAATCTTACCTATAAATCCTCAGCATACGATTTGGTAAGAGTTTTTAGAGAGGGGGTGAGTAAGAGAGTGAATAAGAGTAATACGATTAAGTCCTCGCATGTACGATTCGGTAGACGATCCTATTTCTTCGATGTCAATCAGGCAATAAATGACAAGAAATATCTCAGGATTACTGAATCGCAATTCCTCGGCGAAGGAAAGGAGAGAAGATACAATTCTTTCATCCTTTTTCCGGAGGACGTTGAGAGCTTCCAGAAAAACCTTAAAGAAGCAGCGGGCTTCTTGAGTAAATAAGGGTAAAAAAAAAGCACGCCGGCGTGCACAGTTAGAATAAGACAACGACTGCATTCTTGATTGCATGGATTTATCTTAACAAAGAAGATTCTAATTTTATTACCAACAACACTCCACTCTTTACTGTTATTTCTGCTGCTTTGCCGGTGAACTCATTGCTGATACCTCGCGTTTTGCCAAAGTAGAGCGTTTCGTTATGTAATGCCCACTTCAACCCTTTCGTTGTCACGCCACCGACATCACCTTTCAAAGGAATAAGCGAAATGTACTCGCCTTTTTTCCCCGTAAGCGCAAGAGAGGATTTAACGATGTATAAGGTCTGCTCCGGCTCAACGATCGTGATTGTAACATCCCTTTTTTGCTCTGTAAAAAGCGTGAGGTTTGCCAGCACGTGATCAAGCCGCGACCCCATCCAGCCAAAAATGACAATATCCCGATATCCTTCATCGAGAGCATATTGTAAGACAAGCTCCGAATCAGTCTCGTTTTTCTCTGTCGGATATGTATATGTCTGAACTCTTTCTTTTCGCAGCTTTGCTTGCACTTTCTTATCAAGCGAATCAAGATCCCCGATCACAACATCTGGTTTCAGGCCTAAATCAAGCGCATATGCGGTCCCACCGTCAGCACAAAGAATGGCCGTATTTTTTGTCAGAAATTGTTTCACGCGAGATTTTTTCGGAGGATTGCCATGGAGAAAAATCGCTGCCCGTTTCATGGTGTGATTGTAGCACGAAAAAAGTAAAAGATGATTATTTACCGCTGAGGAAGTTAAAGATTCCTGAAAAGAATGCTCCGATTGAGCCAAAAATTCTGTTATGCCAGAGCCATGCCCATGAATCATCTTCCCCAGTCAGGTCAACTGTTGGGTAATCAACTGGATCTTCATCATATGAAGCTTGCTCCTGGCTGTCATAGTCGCCTAAAACTGTATCTGTATTATCATCAACACTTTGCCCGAGCGCTGTCTGGGAAAGCTCATTTGAATAGTCCCCCGGCATACAACCGTTAATTGGGTATACTCTGAAGTAATATGTTTGCCCTGCTATAAGATTATCTATCGTATATCCAGTCGCATTGTTCCCCGTATTGATTATGCCAAATTCTGACTCATTTGAATGTGTCCCATATACGATTGCATAATGCGTAACAGGATCCAAGCCCTCATTCCAGAAAAGCGTTATGCTGTTGGCTCCTGTTTGTGATGCGCTGACGAATGTTGGTGCACTCCCGGGCTTGCTGTCGGTACAGACGTAGGGTGTAGGCTCGGTCTTCTGCTCGGATGAGCTGGTGTTTTCCACCGTAATATTCAATGTATTGGTATTTTGATTATTGCTTGTATTGGTGTTGTTGTCATTATTTTCGTTTGCGTTGCTTTGATTCTGTCCCTCAACAGATGGCTCAAAATAGGTAATCGGGGATGACAAAGGTGTCTCAGCATTTGCCTTAAGCAATGCAAGCTGTGAAAAAGTGGCCACTCCCAGAAGAAGTGTAACAAAGCCAAAAATGAGCTTCTTTTCCATAATAGACCTGCAATTATACAGCCTATAGCATCGCTTGTCAAGTGCTATAGGATAACAAACTCATTATCTACACAAGCCTCATTTGCAGCTGCTACAATAGAAGAGTATGGCTTCCTACCTGCTCTTTTTTCTCCTTTTTCTTTTGCCGTTTGTCATCATACCCATAGGCGTATCGCCTTTCGAGACTCCCAAGGTGCTTCTTGCCGAGCTGGCTATTGAGGCTTTGTTGCTCCTTGCGCTTTTCAAGGCACAAATACCAAAAGACCATGTCAAGCTTTCCTTTTTTCCTTTCATCCTCCTCATGCTTTTCATCCTTGCAGGCTTACACCTTGACTTTTTCCCATCCTTCCAAACAGTATTTGGAAACGCCTATAGGCTACAAGGTGCATTTCTCTTTATGCACCTTCTTATTTTCATATACCTTAGCCAACGCATCCGCTTGCCGCATATCCCGCCGTATTTCTTCATCGGATTTCTCCTTGCCCATCTCCTCCTCGTTTTGATTCTTGGCTTTTCTGAGTCAAACCGCGCTTATGGCGCACTTGGTGAACCAAATACGCTTGCGGCAATTGCCGTTTTTCTCTGGCCGTTTTTATTTTTCGCGACGAGAAACAACCATACGCTTCTTTTTAAAATCCTGGGCTTTGGTCTTGCGCTGCTTCTTATTATCCTTTCCGGGTCCCGGGCGGGTTTTATCGCAATTGCGCTACAGAGCGCATTTCTCCTCATAAGCAAAAAACTACCTGTTTCTTTAAGTGGCGCTGTGGCTGTTTTAGTATTGTTATTGAGCACGTTTCTGCCGTTTGTTGAAAAATCAGGAGTATATGAAAATCGCGCGGAGATCTGGCAAACAGCGATAAAGGCTGGCTTTGAGTACCCTATATTTGGTGGAGGCATGGGCAATATCGAGATTCGCCTGAAAGATGCCGCGACGAGCTTGAGTAATGCTATTCGTTTTCAATATGTTGACAGTAGCCACAATATTTTTCTTGATTGGTGGGTGCAGGGAGGGATATTTGGTTTTGTACTCTTTGTCCTTCTTATTGGCGGCGCGTTCTATTTTGCTATCAGGCAGAAAAAACTTTTGGAGATGACGCTTCTTCTTGGGTTATTAACTGTGTTGTCATTTAATCCTGCAGGTGTCACGGTGCTTATTGCCCTCTGGTGGTCCATCGGCCAGTGCTATGCAAAGAAAATTCCTTATCCTAAGTAGACGGCTTAATGAGTTCCATATGACAGTTAATATTAAAACTTGTCATGAGTATTACTAAAAGAACCACCTACTTCGTTGGGCGAAGTACAGTATGGAAACAACATGTCTATTGAGGCACTTGCTGAGGTAGATTCTCAGCCAGCTTATAGAATTCTTTATAGAGCTTACTTCCTAGCTCTGCACCAGCAATAAAATACTCGGGAACACATCTTCCGATAATTCCTGGTGGTCTATTATGAGTTACATCTTGCAAGTGATTATCTATCAAAGTGAACCCTGTCGGATCTGTCTCAAGCAACTTTGCTCCTCTTTGAGAGAGTTGATTTAATCTTAGATACTCATCTGCTATATCACCTTCACTTGGCAGAAAAGGCTGTATACCCGCTACGAATGAAACTGCATCATAAATAGCTTCTTCGTCTCTGTGTCGCATTGCTGCCTCTGCACCTAAGACTTCACTTATAATTGAAGACGCTCCAAAAGCTATGTCATATTCAAAAAAATAAACTTCCACATCTCCTTGAGCAAGTCTTTGTATTGCTGTATCGGTCACTGGAGTACAGAGCATCTGGTCAAGCCCATAACACGCAAGGAAAGGGAAAGAAAAATAGTCGGGACGTACTACCGTGTCTCTGGCGTCTGCTAAAAAACGAGAATAACGCTCAGGATTCTTTCTTACTGCTCCTATTGTCGCTTCTTCGTAAGCTGGCAAGAGAAACTTTAATACGTAAGCAATTTCATTAGATGAAGGAGTATGAAGAGATCCCATGTCCTTTCTCGTCGTTAACAAAAATCTTTCCTTATCTTCGTTTGTTGAACCCATAATATAATTATGTTCGCAATTTTGGTGAGTGTCAATCTTAAATACAGTAATATGTCAGGATTTGACAAAATATTCTTCGAGCGAGCGTAGCGAGTCGAGAAGTTATGTTCTCGACTACGCTCGAACAATAACTTCTTTGTCAAATCCTGAGCGATTACTAAATACACTAACTGGAGAGATATATTATCTGCAAGGATTTATTGATTTTTTTATCCAAGATAATCCTTGAGTTTATTCCCACGGCTTGGGTGGCGGAGTTTGCGCAAGGCTTTGGCTTCAATCTGGCGAATATATTCTCGCGATTATCGTGTTATAATGTAATTTATATGGCAAAGAAAAAAGTCGCAAAAGTTTTACAATATACCGCAGTGTTTACACCCGATAAAGAAGTGGGGGGCTATACCGTAACTATTCCATCTTTGCCAGGGTGCATTTCAGAAGGAGATACATTTGAACAGGCCCTCAACAATATTAAAGAAGCAGCAAGCTTGTATCTGGATGTTATGAAAGAACAAAACGAAGATATCCCCGAGGAAGACTCAGGCACAATTATCGCTCCAGTACAAGTAACAGTCTGAGGTTGTATATAACTACTAGGCTAGTTATTAAAATTAGCATATGCCAAAACTTCCACAGCTTAAACCGCGACAAGTCATAGCAATACTGGAAAAAGCTGGATTTATATTTGTCCGGCAGAAGGGAAGTCATCGTATGTACGTAAAAGGTAATCGAGGCGTCACCATCCCATTCCACAATAAAGACCTCAGAAAAGGAACGCTCCGCTCGATTATTAAACAAGCTGGTTTTACCGCTGATGAGTTTATAAAATTAGGGAAGAAGTAAGCGCAATCTTAGGTGTGAAGCTATTCCACCTCCCAGGTATGCTTACATTTTTCATTGTAATTACAAGAAACTTTTCTTTTAATACCGTATTAGTGGTTGGGTTGTGGTTTCGGTAGCAGGTTTTACAAAACGCCTTACGCCATTTCCTGCTCCTCCGTATGGAGTATAGCCGATGCGTCCCAAAAATGCTTCTTGATCATTTCCCCCAGAAGCAATTACAAATAATTCTAAGTTGCCATATACTCTTTCCAAGAAATGCTCAAACCCAACCCATAATTCTTCACGATTTGGATCCTCCCACTCTCTAGAGCTATCGGTAAATCCTGGCCAAAGAACGGGTGATGTCATATGGACCAATCCATCAGGCAGATAAACATTAGCTGAAGCCCATCCCACTCTCTCTTTTTGCATAATAACTTTTCTCCCTGTAAGGTCAGTAGTCTCAACTTGATTATGAGCTTTTGGAGCTACAGGGACTATTCTGTATGCTGATGCTTCAACATGATCCTCTGGCCCAGCTGGGATTGTAAGAAGATCTATTACTGAGGAGGGAAATATTTCATGTATATCAGTTAAGTCATACCGCCATCTTATGAAGCTTGCACTCATATGTATTGCTTGTCTTTCCTCCCCAAATGTTCCTTCAAATAGTGGGCCAGCAATGTGGTTAGATCTTAATCCTTCAAAGACAGTGTAATCACCTTCTTTTCTTTCTCGCGGCATGTCTAGGAGGATTGTACTACAAATACAAAAAATACAAAATATTTCAATACAACAAGCTACCCTAAGTAATCCTTAAGCTTATTCCCCCGTGAGGGATGACGAAGTTTGCGCAAGGCTTTGGCCTCAATCTGGCGGATTCGTTCACGGGTGACAGCAA
>CAZTFV010000068.1:0-5747 GCA_964613075.1 uncultured Gammaproteobacteria bacterium
GCTGTCGCATTCATCCACGAGTAAACTCGTGGTTTTCTGCGAAGGCGGATAAAAATGTCATTCTGAGGCCAACGGCCGAAGAATCTTAGCATACAAAGATCCTTCGCGGAGTTTACCCTGAGATCCTTCGCCCTGTACCATCTGGTACAGGGCTTCGCTTCGCTCAGGATGACAATCGAAGGGCTCAGGATGACAAAATCGTGTCAGAAGCGTGAATTCTTACCAAATCGTTGACTTATAGTATAAGATCTGATCTTATACAAATTATGGTAGATAACATCGAAATTCATCCCTACCCCCAGCACAAATTGTCTCCGGAAGGTGCGCAATTCCTTGCTGAGATTAATGAGAGAATTGCAAAAGAGGGTGCCGGCTTAGATATTGATACTATCAAAAGCATTTTCGCTGCTCGTGGAATACTCAACATTCCCGATACAGTAAGAGGCCCTTTTGAAGCAGCGCTCCTTGAACACTATGGAATAGAAGTTACTGGGTCTAGGCTTGAAGCACTTGAGGATGTAGGCGAATACATATCTTTAGAAAGATTTGGCGTTAAGCCTAAGGATGCCACAAAAGAATATAGTAGCGTAGATTGGAACGAAAAATTTAACGAATATATGCAGCCCCACGCTAGAGGTATGATAAGAATGCCCTTTAGCAAATTCGGAGAGGGATGCAGAGCAGGAGCGGCCTATGCAAAAGCATATCTGGGGTATACAGCCAGTATGGATCACGCAGAAAGAGTTACAAGAATGTCGACTGAGGAGTGGGAAACATATTGTAGGGGTATGCGATGGACAAAGCAAGGCGAAGTGAATGAAATTATTACTAATGCTCTTAATATGCTGGATACTATAGTAAATGCACTTCCTCATCCAATTCATTCTGCGCTAGATGGCAGCAAAAAAGAAGTGCTCTTGAGATTTTCTCAATTCACAACATCAGAAACGATTGCCCTAAATTCACAGCTCGTTCTGCCTCAACCCAGAGGTCATCAGATTTATGTAGGGCAGCCCCCCAAGCTTTCTTTGGATTCGATGCTTGCACCAACTCAAAGAAAATAGCCTTCCCCTATTTGAGCCTCGGAATTCGATTCTGCTCAGGACAACCAGTTAATACAAGAACGATTAGCAGAAGAGGGCGTAGACGTCACTATTTCTTCCTCCGATGACCATTCGATGCTGCCCCTTGCTGCTTGAACATTTCGATTAACTCCTTTACCGTTGTTGCATCTTCTGGCTTTTTGTCTTTCTCGCGAAACCTCACAAGCCGCGGGAAACGAAGTGCATACCCAACTTTTTTCTCTGTCGACTCTTTATCCTGAGCGGAGCCCTGTACCAGACGGTACGGGGCGGAGTCGAAGGACATCCCTGCCGTATGAATTGGGCTTCTCGTTATCTCATCTGCCAACACTTCAATAACAATTTCCGGCCTCACCCAGACGGAGGGAGTAATCAATGAGTTTACTCTGGCAGGCTTATGACTAAGTTCCAACCTATGCGTCTTTTCTTTGATACTTCTCCACTCCTCATCTGAGAGACCGGTACCGATTTTTGTCACCGTCACAAAGGCATCGTTTTCTTTGTCATATATGCCACACAAAAGAGCGCCTGCGCCAAATGCCGTGCGCTTTCCCCGACCAAATATGTATCCTAAAATCACGCAGTCAATCGTGTCATGCAGCTCACCTGCTGAGTGACGCTTCAGTTTCACCCAGTTAAAATTCCGTCCGCCTGCTTCATAGAGCGAATCAACGCGTTTGACGACAAGTCCTTCCAAACCTTTGGATATTGCGTCATCAAGCATGAGTTGGAGCTTTTTGGGATCAGAGACGATCTCGCCCGGAGATGGAATAAGCCTGTCATCGCTCTGAACGATTCTTTTTAATACCTCGACTCGCTTAATAAGCGGTGTATCAATTAAGGACTTGCCATTAACATAGAGGATGTCAAAAACAAATGCTTTTAAGGGCAGCTGCTTCGCAACTTCTTCAATATTGTGCTTTCTCCTTCGCTTCGTTGTCTCTTGAAATGGTAAAAACTCCTCAGACTCTGGCTGATATGCAAGCGCTTCCGTGTCAAGAATCGCAGTCTTGGCTTTCACTTGCTTTCGTGTGCCTTCGATAAGCTCCGGGAACATATGCGTCATGTCTTCAAGGTTGCGGGAAAACATATGGACTTTATCTCCATCCTTGTGCAATTGCACCCTAATCCCATCGTATTTCAGGGTACTGTGGACTTTTCCGCCCATTTTTTCAAGCACTTTCTCAACATTTGGCAAGCGCTCGCAAAGCTCGGAGCGAATCGGACGACCGACAGTGAGAGTGAGTTTTTGCACTGCCTTTAAACCTCCCTCAACGAGTTTTATTCCTATTAATCCCAGATCCGAGGTTTCGTTATAGGCTTTTTCCAGCAGCTTTCTTTTCGTTCGATCTCCAAGCTTTGCAAGAGCCAACCCGTCAAGAATGGTCGGATCGCCGATACCAAGGCGTGTATTACCCAGTGGTACGCGGACCAAATGCTTGGCCGAGAGAGGATCCATTTTCTTCAACAAATCAGACAAGAGAGCTTGTTTTTTTTCAACACTTCCTTCGCCTCCCGTCTTCGCTATTGCTGTCAAAATATCAAATACCTCAACCACCGACATTTTTGATTTTTGATTTCTCGCCCTGAGCGAAGCCGAAGGGTTGATTTTTGCACGTAGCTGTTGCGCGACAAGTCCCATATCTCCAAGTTTGGCATATAGCTTCAGCACCGTTTCCTTATCACTTCCATAAGCCATAGCAACAGCGCTTGCGACCATTTTATCCGCCATGCCGATCTCAAGCGGCGCGAAGAATGGTGCTATTCTCCCTTGAGCCAGATACATCACCTTATCAACCTCTTGCTTGTTAACTTTCTTAAAAAGCTCAGAGAGAATATCGATGAGTGCGAGGCGGGAAGAAGTGGCTTCGAGTTTTTCAAAATATTGTGCGAGCTCTGAAAACGTCATAATAAAAAAGTCACAAGTCCTAAGTGCTAAGTCCTAAGTAAGAATACTAGTTAGGATTTTGCGTAGGAAGTTTTAACAATCTTTGTTAACATGTTAATGAGTTCAATATTTTCGTTCAAGAGGTTGGTTAATAATACTCTTTTTGTTGGGCTAAGTTCAATAAGCAAACGAAGCCAGTAGCGGGTCTCTCGAGCTTCTTTCTTTGCAATATTCATGCAATGAGCAAAGTCTTTCTGAGAATTTGTTCCGAGGGCTTCCTCAATGTTTGCTCCTATTGAGGTTGCTGAACGAATAATTTGCTTAATAAGAATAATGTTTTCAAAGGTCTTCGGCAGGAATCTTGTTGTTTTAATTATATCTAATCCAAATAGAAACGCGCGTTTTGCGACTATTGACTCTTTCATTTTTGACTTAGGACTTATGACTTATAACTTAGGACAATACAATATCATTTACTCATCGCGTATTTTGCAGCTTTTGTTTTCCCTTGCTTGCGAATTATACCGTGTTGGATGAGCGCTTTCAATTCATTAAGCACTGTGTCTTCGGAGACAAATGGGAAGAGTTGTTTGAATGCATTATTTTGTAAGTACCCGGTTTTTTGAATATATTCAATAATCCTAAGCTGTCTCTCGGTGAGCATGAGCGGCGCGCCACCTAATTTTTCTTTTAATTTGGCGTCAATTGAGATATTCTCGACCTTCTCTTTGATTTTTGTGAGTTCGATCGCCAATCCTTCTGTAAAATACTCAAGCCACTCTGTCAAATCGCCGTCTTTTTTTCCGACACTTTGGAGCGCCGCATAGTAGTCCTCAGCATTGCTGTCAAAATATTCTTCAAGAGAGAAGAATTTTCGGATGTCATACCCATCCTGGAAAAGCGTCAGGATAGAAAGGCATCGCCCCACTCTGCCATTGCCATCAATAAACGGATGAATACGGACGAATTCATAATGCACAATGCCGCTTTTTAACACAGGGTGGATGTCTTCTGGATTTGCCGCATTGATAAAACTGATTAAGTCTTGCATCAAAAATGGCACAGACACAGCCAAAGGCGGCTTGAATGTTATTTCACCGGTCTGGCTATTTTTAACAACCACTTGCGTTATGCGGTACTCGCCGCATCTCTCAGGAGGGAGTATCTTATCAACAGTGATTATATGAAGCTCTTTGACCAGCGACTCGGTTATCTCTCTTTTTTCAGTTGATGTGTTGCCGATAAATTCCATGGCGCGGCGGTAGTTGATCACTTCCTGCACATCCCGATCGCGGGCAACGACCTCTTGCCCTTCTATGACTTTCTCAGCCTGTGTCAGATTCAGCTCATTTCCTTCAATATGTGTGCCATAATGGACTGTGCGGATCATGGCTTCCCGTTGGAATTTTTTCTCATAGTAGGGAAGAAGCGGCGCGTGGTCGATGACCTCCTTACTGGCTTCTATGATGCCAATGTTCTTGAGGATTTTGTTGGTAATAGAATACTTAGGTAAGTACATAGTAAAAAGCAAACAGTACTCAGTATTATACTTATTTTTGGGATTTATGAAGACTCCAGATGAGACGGCTACATTCTTCTCTTAAGAGCATAAGTTCTCCTAACTTATCAACTGATAAATATCCTTGCTTACACGCAAATTCTAGTAGATAATTCACTTCAGATAGCGAGCTAAGCGAGATCGATAAGAAACGTCTAAATTCATTTCTGTTTAATCTTGCAAATCCTTCAACAATATTAGTCGGGACAGAGAGTGCTGCTCGACGAAGCTGCGAGGTTAAACCAAATACCTCAGATTTGGGAAAGGCGCCCGAAACCACGTAAACAGAATGTGCCAGTAAATCAGCTTTCTGCCAGGCAATTAGCTCTTTGTAGGTGGAAAGTCTTGTACTTTTTGCTGATTGCTGAGTACTGTTCACTAATGCAATTCTCGCACAATTCCCGAAGAAAAACAATGAAAAAAGTAGCTGTGCTATACTATTGACCTGTATGGCTAAAAGTAGGAAATCACTTCGGCTTGAGCTGGTGAAGCAGATGATCACCCTTTCAACAAGTGGGTTTGGGTTGGTTGCCGCACTCGCCTGGAACAATTTGATTCAGGAATTTGTCAACGGCTACATAAAACGGTACTTACCTGACGGTAGCGGTCTCTACACGCTTCTTCTGTATGCATTGGCTGTGACTGCTCTTGCTGTCTTTGTCACCTATCAACTCTCCAAAATCCTCGAACGTCTGGAGCGAGACTAGCTCAGATTGACAAAGTAGTCTCATAATAGTATATATAACCTTACTGTGGCCGTAGAACAGACCGGACAATCTTCACCAATTTCACGTACCCCAATATTCTCGACGTGCGCATCCCGAGGAGAACCCTTCTTCTTGTACCGTTTGTCGCTGGTGTAGGGGCTTTCTTTGACGGTAATCGAAGATTAGATGAAGCTGAACAAGCACAAGCTTGATATTTCTGTTTCCCTTGAAAGGTCTTATGGCAGAGTCCCTGCAAGTCCTGGTTTTGATGAAATGGCTCAAGAAAGAAGGCAAAAGCTACAAGAGGAAGTTGAGCGAGAAAAGTTACTAGGCAAAGCAGAAATGGGTGGTGGATTCTTGGTAGCTGTTGCCAGCACTATTGTCTTCTTCCGGTCTCGAGGCAGAAGACTTAATCAAAAAGCCGCATAAATAAATTTGTTATTATTAAGCATATGGAAGCGCTTGAATTTGCTAGGCGTTTTGCAGAGCGGCGTCCTGTAACAGAGACTGGA
>CAZTFV010000069.1:0-5591 GCA_964613075.1 uncultured Gammaproteobacteria bacterium
CCTGAGCTTGCTTGCCCTGAGCCAGCCGAATGGGTCGAAGGACTTGTCCAGAATCACTTTCACCCTTGGAGATTCTGGAGTCCTCTTTTACCCCGCGCTTGTCAAGCAAGCGAGCTCCTTCGCTATCGCTCAGTCCGCTCCCAGAATGACGATCTTCTTTCTTTTCTTCGGCAACGTCTTCAGTTTTTTTCGCTTCAGCGAGTTCTCGGGCTTCTTTTTGTCCCGCGGAGCGGGATCTCGCTTCGCGAGATTTCTTTTCTTCGGTTTCATCACCGATTGTTTTCACTCGAATCTTTCCCATGTTTCCTCCTTTTTACTAAATCACTTAGGTTACCTAGGTTACTTAAGTCACCTACGTGTTACTCAACCGTTACTCCCATCGACCGTGCTGTTCCTGCAACGATTCGCGCTGCCTGTTCAACATCGTCCGTATTCAAATCATCCATTTTCTGCTTAGCGATTTCCTCAACTTGTGTTTTTGTAATGGTACCTGCTTGTTCTTTGCCGGGTTTTTGCGACCCTCCTTTGCCAAGAACTTTTTTAATCATCTCGGCGACGGGTGGTTTTTTGGTGATAAAGGAAAATGTCCTGTCTTCGTATATAGTGATAACTGCCGGGATAATTGTCCCTTTTTGATCGGCGGTTTTGTCATTGAACGCTTTGACAAATTCCATGATCGGAATGCCATGCGGGCCAAGCGCTGTCCCCACAGGCGGTGCAGGCGTTGCCTCGCCACCTTTGATGTTCACTTTCACAATTGTTTTTATTTTCTTTGCCATAAGTTACTTAAGTGACTTAGGAAAGAAACCTAGGTTACTTATAATTTTTTAACTTGAAGGAAGTCAAGCTCCACTGGTGTTTCGCGTCCGAAAATACTCACCAATACCTTTAATTTTCCTCGTGCTTCATCGATCGCATCAATAGTCCCGAGAAAGTCAGCAAACGGACCGTCAATAATTTTTACCGCTTCACTAACAGTAAACGCAGCTTTGTAGAGTGGCTCTTCTTGCTGCATGAATTTCTGGATTGCCTCAACCTCTTTCTCGGAGATAGGAGTCGGCTTATTTCCGGCACCGATGAAGGCTGTGACGCCTTGCGTCGTGCGCACCAGAAGCCATGACTCATCGTCCAGTACCATACGGATGATAACGTAGCCCGGGAAGATTTTCTCCTGAACAGTTTCTTTTTTTCCTTGTGAAACTTTGATGGTGCTGCGAGTAGGCACAATGATATCAAAAATCCTATCATCAAAGCCCATGGTTTGTGCCCGCTGCTTTAGTGATGTCGCGACTTTATTCTCGTGCCCTGCGTAGGTGTGGACAATATACCATTTTGCGTTGTCCGGCGCGACATGGGTCGTTTGCTTTTTTTCTTCTGCTGGTCCGCCAGCTGGCGGTGTCTGCTGATTCATAGTTTTCCTTCAGGAAAGTTACAAGTTATAAGTCACAAGTCCTAAGTCGATTTCGGTTTCTTAACTTATGACTTAGAACTTATCACTTAGGACTATTTCAGTATTAGCTCCATCAATTTTGTAAATGCGTAATCCAACCCGCCTATGTATAAGCCGACAAGAACGCTGATAAGCATGACAGTGGCAGTCAGCCTGGTTACCTCACTGCGGGATGGCCACTTCACTTTTTTCATTTCATCCCAGGTTTCTCGGATGTACAAAACAGGTGAGAGCATCTATTTTACCTCAATAAAAATTACTCCCTCAACGGGGAATGCTTCGTAATTTTACCAGATGCGCGTTGACATGTAAAGTAGGTACGGTTAGAATATCTAGGTAACCTAAGTTCCTTAAGGTACCTAAGTCACTTATGAGCAAGTCTATCCGTAAAGCTGTCATCCCCGCTGCCGGGTTTGGTACGCGTTTTCTCCCTCAGACCAAGGCCATGCCCAAAGAAATGCTGCCGATTGTCGATAAACCGGTAATTCAATATGTGGTCGAGGAGGCAGTATCCTCTGGGATAAAAGACGTGGTGATCGTGACAGGCGCTCTTAAGCGTGCGATAGAAGATCATTTCGATGTACCAAACGCCGATTTATTAAAAAACCTTGAAGCAGGCGGCAAGCATGAGTTGATGGAGGAGACAAGAAGGATTTCTGAGATGGCGAATTTTATCTACGTTCGCCAAAAAGGAGCCTATGGCAATGGCACACCGGTTCTTGCCGCAGAACCTATTATTGAAAATGAGCCCTTTGCCGTTCTGTGGGGAGATGAGTTTATTTATGCAAAGCCCCCGCGTCTTGCGCAGATGATACAAGTCCATGAGAAATTCGGCGGCATGGTTATATCAGGCGTGAAGATTGAAAAAAAAGAAGACCTGAAAAGGTACGGTATCGCGGATCTTGAGCCGGTTGAGGGTAATGTGTATAAAATAAAGGCCATTATTGAGAAGCCGGATCCTGACCAAGCACCGTCAAATATTGCAACCCACGGAGCGTACATTCTTCCGCCTGAAATTTTTGCAGCACTGAAGAGCCTCAATCCGGGAAGAGGCGGGGAGATCTGGCTGGTGGACGCGATCAATAAATTGCATGAAGAAGGAATGCCGCTCTATGCGGTTGTTATTGAGAACGGACGGTACTATGATACGGGGAACAAACTTGAGTATATGAAGACAGTCGTTGACATGGCGCTTCGCCACCCTGAAATCAACGGCCCATTTCGCGAATACCTCAAAGAGCTTGATTTATAAGCCTTTATTGCTATAATTTGCCCCTATCAGAATAGTTATGGAGAAATCGCCAAAAAGGATAGTTGATAATACACAGTCTTTTCCCCTTGTTGTCGTGTATGTTGCTAATAGACTAGTCTCATCTCACGATGTGAGAGGCGCTATGAGTATTACTGTATCGGAAATTGGAGCTGTAGGAGGGGTGCCGCAAATTGGAACAGAGGCAGCGTCAAGTTTGGTACAAAATTCTATCCAACAAGAATTGGATGATGGAAGAATAGTTGTTATTAATGATTCTGTCAATTTGGAGATCATAGGGCTAAGGAAGGTTGATGAGGGATTAGAAGTTTTACGCATTCCTCGAAGAAGATATAAAACTGTAATGCAAGGCGATGAAGAAAGGAGAATCGACTTACAGCAGAGTCATAGGGTATTTCGAAACCCTGCCATTACCACAGCATTTCATTCTGATGGCCAGATGGAATTTCGTATAACCGACCATGGCGAATTAAAAGATGAAGATCGAGAGATGGTACTGCATATTCCTGGTACAATGCAGGCGGGACAGCAAGTTGTTATTGCGTCTGTATGGGTAGAGATAAAAGAAAAAGAATTTGATGAAGTTGACCAGGAGTATGAAGAGATTGATTGGATTGTTGAGAGTCGCAAAGAAGTAACAACTGGGAAAATGGAGTACAATATGCGAGAGCATATAGAGTATAAAGAATATAAACGAAGGAAGGTAGTCCATAAAAAAGTCTTGAAAGATGATGGGTTTATATTACTAACCTCACAGCCAACAGATGTTGAGGTTTTGGCAGTAAATGGATTGCATGATGGGCCAGGGTCGTATCTTCGGCCGTCGGGTTGGTTTATTGCAGGAAAAGGTAAGTAGAAAACCTCTTCGCAAGGACGTATAATAAAGAAATGTCCAAAAAGTTCGTGTTGCTTTCTCTCTCAGGAATTTTCTTTTTTTTCTCGTTTGTCTTCTTCTCCTATCTCGTTGACAAAGATCATCTGGATCGGATTGATTTTGATACGACTGTTCGCCTGCAGGATAATATCAGCCGCAGGTTTGACGATATATTTTCGATCTTCAGCCTCATGGGAAGCTTTGAGGTTATGATTGTCGTTTTAATTGTACTGTTTGTTGTTCTTCGAAAATTTATAGCAGGCACAATCGCAATCTTTCTCTTTGGTATGTTCCATATTATTGAGTTATACGGCAAGAATTTTGTCGACCATTTTCCGCCGCCTGAATTTTTACTCCGCACCAAACGTTTTCTGGAATTTCCCCAGTTTCACGTCCGCGCGGAGTTCTCATACCCTTCCGGTCATAGCGGACGGACGATGTTCATATCCGCAGTCATTATTGTCATTGTCCTCTTTAGCAAAAGGTTATCCTTGCCGGTAAAAGCTGGTATTATCGCAGGAGTTTTCGGATTTGATACCGTTATGCTGATATCGCGGATTTATCTTGGAGAACATTGGGCGACAGATGTGATTGGCGGTGCGCTTTTGGGGTTATCGTTGGGACTGACAGCGTCAGCTTTCGTTTTATTGAAAATAAATTTCAAAAAAGCTTCTGCAGCAAAAAACTAAGGAGTAAAGAGTTCTGTTCTCTTGTATATAATATACTAACTTACTATACATACCACATCTACGTTATATCGACTGTGTTTATCCCCGTTGCTTTCTGGTAATCAGTCCATTGCATTTTGATTGATTTGTCATGCACGCCTGGGTTAAATGAGAGCGTGTGATTATTGCCCAAAGCTGCATCAACGAGCATCCGGATGTTGATCAGATTGCCAAATGGGTAACACGCACCGATCTGACAACCCATAATTTCTTTTACCTCCTCAGCTGTTGCAAACCGCGCGTTTTTTACACCCAGCAAACGCTTCAGTTTTTTCGTATCCAGACGTTTGTTGCCAGGCAGGACACAGAGGGTGAATGTGTCATCTGTTTTGAGAAGCAGTGACTTTGCGCCTTGCTCAATCGAGATACCACGAACATCAGCTGCTTGTTCGCTCGTATAAACAGGTTCGTGCTCCACTAGTTCATAGTGGATGTTGTTATTGTCTAAAAAGTGTATGATCGTTTGAAATGGGCTTTTCACAGTGATTAAGATCTCTTGTTAGCTTGAGGAAGCTCTCCGCATCTCCGAAGAAGCTGCTCTGATCGATGGATTGGTATACCAGCCATTTGTTCCCAGAAAAACAATTTTCATTGCAGAGCAATGATAAAGCTTTTTTCTTTCCTTTGCAATATTTCTTTCTGTAACTATTCAGTAAAAGATTCTTCGTCTTTCAGCCTCAGAATGACAAAACCGCTGGAAAGAACTGAATACATACGGATTTAACGAACTCCGCACCTCCCGCTTTTAAGAAGGTTTACTGCTCTCCTAACAAGCTCCCGGTCTATATCTCTTGGATCCGTAAAAATGACTTCATCTTCTTCTGCTATCATCCTCGTAACACCACCATTGCCATTTCCATTTGGAAAAAGACTAAATAAGTTTGAACCTCCATAATCGCTTCGTATCCAATAAAGAGAAGTACTAATATGTTCTTGCCTATCTCTATCTGTAATAATCCCTTGGCGGGCAATCCTTTCAGCCCGATTGCAATCATCTCGTGTCGGAAGACCCGCAATTCTTTTTGCTATATCGGTCACAAAACACGCTGCTCTACGTGCGGGACTTATTTCAATTGCCATATCCTATATTATAGAACAAAACTGCACAAAGTCAAGATAAGGCTATAAGTTTATCCGCCTTCGCAGAAAACCCCGATTTAATCGGGGATGAATGCGATAATCTGCTACGGCGGATGTCGCCCTTTTTGAAAAATTAGGCGGATAACCCCTCCGAAGCCAGGTACCGTCTGGCACCTGGCGAAGGGGGGT
>CAZTFV010000070.1:0-5531 GCA_964613075.1 uncultured Gammaproteobacteria bacterium
TTCATTGACATGACAGGGCAAGTATAAATGGAATTTACCGATTTCGCAAGTAGTTTTTAATAAAGAAGAACTAAATGAATCGTCGAAGTCCTTTAATCGACGCGGATTTTGCATGACCATGCGCGATAGCGAAACGCGCAATATGCTGGTCGAGAAAGTCTCGATGAAATACTTCAACATTTGTTGTTCCCAACTCTGGATGCCCCTCAATAGGATCGCGTGTAATTATTTCAAACCGTTTCAGCTGCGGACAAAGCGCGAATGCGCATAGCATAGTAAAGATCGTCCTCGCATAATAAATATCCCAATATATATTTTCCCATCCTCTGAAATACGGCTCTTTTTCTTTTTTAAATAAAGTCCGAAGGCGTTCTGAGACCACACCTTTCATCAGTGCTCGTTTTGGATTGAAATTAAACTGTAGCCGAAATGTTTCTCTATCATCAGGCGATAATCCGGCGTGCACAGTATCAGCAAACATGTTCGCCTCGACATGCGGATCATTCACTGCCTCAAGCATATTTTCCTCTGGAATATTTCTTGGAATTCGCTCAGGTCCAATATGTACTTTATCAGCCATAACAAGTGCCAGAAGCTCTGGTCCAAGTATGCGCAGTCTTTGGATAATTTGTGTCGCATTCAACGCTCCCCATGAGTCGATCTCTGTAGCAAGTACTTTTTCATCATGCAGCTCCATTGCGCGTTTAATAATCTCCCAGTACTCAGGCTTTGACGTAATATCAGGAAACATGCGTCTAAAAATGAGCGGTGATATCGTAGAATGTATGTTTCTATCAATAATATTTCCTAAGTCATGTCCTCGCGCAGCTGCGACAAGTCGCCATTTCGTTTGATTATCCCGATGTGGACTTCTATCGAGGAGTTCCAAGCCTTTATTGGTGACAAAATCTATGTGACTTTCATCGTGCAAATTAAATCCGTATGACTTCTGGGTATCAAGTGCCATTTGAACGAGTGTGCCAATACTCTTTGTATAACCTGCAAGATAGGCATTCAGCCCATCTGGTGTTTTCGTTCGTTTATCTGAGTAGATATCTAAATATGGATCTCCCTGGAGCGCCCATCTGCCTTCGGGAGTAAATACGAGATCAAGAAGTGCAACAGATGCACCACGTCGTTTTAAATATTCTCGCAGCGTTATATCTGCATAGGCTTCTGCATCAAAAATCACGATCGGACTATCTTCACGAAACAACGCGACAGAACGCTCACGTCTTTCAACAAGATTTATCCGCTCAGCTACTGCCATAAAGTCTCATAGTATTATAGCAGAGAAACCTGTCTATTTCTATCTGAGGTTACTTTTCCAGTTCTAAAAAAGCGTATGTGTAGCCACCTGACTCCCCTTTTTGCTCTGAGATTATTTTTGTAAACATTGAATGATCTGGAAAATACACATCTGCGTCGAATGATGCGTCTACGATAGTTAAGTAAAGTCTGTCGGCAATCGGCATTGCTTGTTCGAAGATTTGTCCGCCACCGATGATGAAGACTTCGTCTTCAGTAGTACGTAGATTGTAATTTGTAGCATGTATAAGAGCTTCTTCCAGAGAATGTGTAACTAAACACTTTGTCATCCCGAATTTATTTCGGGATCTATCAGAAGATTCTGAAACAAGTTCAGAATGACATTTGAAGCTTTTGTCGCGGGTGATGACAATGTTTAGCCGATTGGGCAATGGTCTGCCGATTGATTCAAATGTCTTCCTTCCCATAATGATCGAATGTCCGTTTGTTAACTCTTTAAAACGTTTGAGATCCTCAGGAATGTGCCAGAGAAGCTTGTTATCCTTCCCCAGCTCCCTATTTTTCCCAATCGCCGCAATGATTGAGATTTTTGTATTATGTAGCATGTAGCAAGTATTAAGTATGAAAAGAGCGTACTCTATACATAATACATACTACGTAATACTTTATACTGGTTTTCCCTCGTACAAACCGCCTGCAACCGTGAGTTCTCCTTTGAGGATCGGGTGGGGATCGTAGTTTTCAAGCGTTATGTGCTCAGGACGGAAATAGTCTAAACTTTTAACGCTCGGGTCAATTTTCACTGTCGGGAATTCTTTAGGTTCTCTTTTCAGCTGTTCTTTTACCTGCTCGATATGGTTCTCGTAAATATGCGCATCACCAAATGTATGCACAAACTCACCTGGTTTGTATCCTGTTATGCGACAGAGAACAAGGAGGAGTAATGAATAGCTTGCGATATTAAAGGGGACTCCCAAGAACAAGTCCGCGCTGCGTTGGTAGAGTTGTAAATAGAGTTTGCCGTCTTTCTGGCTCACCTGATACATGTTGTGGCAGATGGGAAAACGAGATGCATCCTCATAGGTTGCCATTGTATAAAGGTATTCCGGATTCCATGAGGTGACGATCAGATTTCTTGCATCCGGATCGTCTTTCAATTCCTTGAGGACCCATCCGAGTTGATCAATTGTCCTACCCGTTCTCGTCGGCCATTTTCGCCACATCTCACCATAAATTCTCGGCAAATTCCCCCATTTTCTCGAAAATTCGTCATCATCTTTTATTTTTTTGATAAACTCGTCTTTACTTATCTCTTTTTGCTGTGTACTGTTTGCTTTTTGCTTAAATATCTTAAATGGATAATCGTCCCAAATATGGACATTGTTATCAACGAGGTATTTGATATTGGTTTGTCCGGACATGAACCAGTAAAGCTCTTGTATCACGCCCTTCCAGTAGACTTTCTTTGTGGTTAATAGTGGAAATCCCTCAGAAAGATCATAGCGTGTCTGTCTTCCGAAGACGCTGTATGACACCGATCCAGTTCCACGATCAGTGTTCTTCACACCATGACGTAACACATCCTCGAGTAAGTCCAGATATTGGTACTCTTGGTGTTTTTGAAGGTTCTTCATGCTAAGAAACGTTTCAGTATAAAGTATGCAGTATCAGGTATAAAGTATAAAAGTAATATACTTAATACTTAATACTTTATACTTTATACTTAATACTTACTTATACTTGTTTCTCTTTCTTTGTTGCGCTCACGCGGCCGCCTTGCCATTGGCCTCTGTACATACTGCCACCGCCTTTGACTTCTTCAAATTGCACGTGGACAAATCGCGCGCCCATTTCAATCGTCACCTCACATGGGCCTTCATTTTTCATGCCGAATGTCACCGGGCCTTTGTACCCGGGTGCGACATTGCCGGTGCGAAGGAATAAACCTGAGCGGAATGTGGTTGTACGAGGTTTGAAATTTGCTGTGAGATTCTCTGGCATATTGAAGCTCTCAATTGTTTTTACCAGGTAAAAATCACCTGGCTTAAATGTAATACTATTTTTCTTTCCTTCCTCATACTTCACGACCAATACACTCTCCGGTGTTTGCCGCTCAGTTACGCCCAGAAATCCTTTGCCTTTGATTTTGTACACAGCGCCAAGTCTCAAATCAAATCCCGCACCTTCGGGACTGGTGATCTCCCGCTCCGAGAGACCCTCTACCAATCTGATGTCTTTTACGAGTTTTAGCAACGCTTTCGGACCAAGAATCATAAGTAACTTAGGTATCTTAGGTTACTTAGGTAACCTATGAGAGAGCCTCTTTCGAAATAGGTTCTCCGTAAAGCCTCCTTCCTCCACAAATCTTCTCTCTGCGGCATTTATCTGTCTGCTCAAGAGAAACGTCAGTTGATGACAGAGGGTCAAAAGCAGATTCGCAGCTTCTTCTGGTGATTTTGGCAATGCTAATTTCTTAGGAGACTCAAGTCTTGTCGCTTCTATTCCCCACTGGCGGAAGATTTTTATCTCCGGATGGTCTTTGGGCCAAATCTCAAGCTTTTTCTGGCGAAGAAAATCTTCAAAATCACTTATCAGCTCTTCAATAGATGCCATGGCTACTCCTAAAAGTTTTATTTCCCCCTTTTTCGAGACCCTACCTTGACTTACGCCTTCAACAATATTTTGCTTACCGGACCTACCGGCTTGTACCATCTGATCATGGGTGCGAGAGAACTTGCTGATAAAGAGATCACAGAACTCCACTGTCAAATCATGGACAATTTCTGCATACCGATAGGTCAACAAATATTTATGTCCTGCTAACATAAGTAACTTAAGTGACCTAGGTTACCTAGGTAACTTAGCAAGGATTTCTTCCGTCACTACCTCTTCTGATTGCTCACCGTTGATGACGATAAATTGATCAGGGTACTGATTGATGAGCCAGTCATAAATACTAGCGATTTGGGCAATTTTTTCTCTGTCCTCATAAATATCCATTTGTTTATCCATGTAGGATAGTCGCTTCATAGCAGTATCTGGCGAGATCCTAAGATAAAACGTCATATTCGGCATGAGAAATTGGTGATACATGGATAAAATACTCTGCTCGATCAGGAGCCACTGCGAAGTCTTTTCAATATCGTCTGCCCCTTTATCAAAGACACCATATGCAACTGCTGACCAGATATAACGGTCAATAATCACATCATTTCCCTTTTTCAGTTGCTCAATAATCTCAAGCTGCTGTACCTGGCGGTTGGCGGAAATGAGATACTGGAGGGTCACTGTCGGGACCTTTGACTCGCCTGTAAGAATTCTTCGTACAAATATACCGATCTCACCTTCAAACGGGTTTTTGACAAGAACGCTTCTCCCTTTTTCCTCCAACCTTTCTTTAATCCTCATTACCTGGGTAGATTTACCGCTGGCGTCAATGCCTTCAAGGGCAATGAAAAGACCAGGATATGGATTTTTTTTAAATTCGATGTCAAATTCCAGATGGTACTTCATTAAAATTTAGAGTTTAGAGTTATGAATTAAGAATGAAAGAAATTCTAAATTCTACACTTTATTCTTAATTCTGAATTCATAATTCTAAATTATTTTTCAAGATGGATCTTGCTCTCCTGCGGCCCACTCTGTATCGTATATTTTGCATTTTTCTTTTTGCTATATGGCACATCGGCTGGGCTTGAGAGCTCTTCAAACGTCATCGCACAGATACGCATACCCACAGTCAAGGCAACCGCCATACGACCCAAATTCCCAAGCTCCAAAACGCAATTCCCATCCCACCCCGGGTCAAAAATAGAGGCAGTTGAGTGAACGACTATACCAAGTCTGCCAAGCGAAGAGCGACCTTCGAGCCGACCCATGATGTTATCAGGAATCGTTACTTTCTCCAATGTCACGGCCAGGACAAAATCGCCGGGTTGCATGATAAATTGCCCCCCGTCCGGAACGACAATCTCCTGTGTAATTTCATTGCTGTAATCTTTTTTAGCAGGATCGATATAGGGCTTTTTACTGTGCTCAAAGACACGAAAGGTATTACCGAGGCGCAGGTCAATGGAACAGGAACCGAGTTGAGTTTGCAAATCTAAAGGGGGTGTGATAATAAGTACTCTGCTTTGCAGTGCTTTCTTAATATCCCGATCAGAGAGTATCATTGCAGTTGAGTATACCATGAAACGGTTTTCATGAACAGAATATACCTGAGCGTCTTCTATTGACATTATATCTAAAAGTTATTACGCTAA
>CAZTFV010000071.1:0-5302 GCA_964613075.1 uncultured Gammaproteobacteria bacterium
ACACAGGAAAGATGAAGAGTTCAGCATCGTTTTGCGAACAGCTGTTGACTGAATTCCATGTGGCAGCAGTTCCAGGGAGCGCATTCGGGGATGACCGGTGTATCCGTCTCAGTTTTGCAACGGGTATGGAACAGATAAAAAAGGGTCTTGACCGCATTGAAAGATTTATCTCTCCTTGACAATCTCTTCTGTCTTACTCTACAGTATATTTATTGTGAAAAGACACCGGAAGTATGCAAGAAATCACACGTACAGTAAAAAAAGCAAAAATTTATTCCATAAGTCTGTTTTTCTTCTCGCAATTCTCACGGCATTCGTTGTAACGGTCATAGGCATTGTGCGTTCTGAGTACTTTGATAGGAAAGCCAAAGGCGAAGGCAACCGTCCCAACTTTATCGTCATCATGACCGATGATCAACGGGCAGATACGCTCCAATATATGACAAATGTACAAAATAGGCTCGTATCCCAGGGTATCACCTTTAGCAATAGTTTCATAACAACGCCTCTGTGTTGCCCGAGCAGAACAAGCTTTTTAACCGGCATGTACGCGCATAATCACGGCGTTTTAACCAACAATAAGGATCAGCAGGGTGGCTACAGCACATTTATGCAGCATAATCATGATCCGAATACAATTGCCGTATGGCTGCATGATGTGGGGTATAAGACAGCACTTATCGGAAAATACCTCAACGGGTATGGAGAAAATAATCATGTTCCCCCGGGATGGGATGACTGGCATGCTTTTGCAGATCCTGAGTATTATAACTACGATTTAATAGAATGCACAGACTGTCAAAGCGGAAACGCTGCTGTTGCAAGAAATCATTATGGCAAAAATGACGACAAGTATTCGACAGATATCTTGAAAGAAAAAGCAAAAACGTTTTTGCAAACAACCACTGAGCCGTTCTTTCTCGTCTTTACGCCTAAAGCTCCTCACGGTGGCGGAGGGCAAGAAGACGGTTTGAACAATCCGGAAATTCCAGCACGACACAGGGGAACATGTGATTCTATATCGCCACAGAGTTTGGGAGCATATAATGAATCACCAGTTTCCGATAAAACAAAATGGATTCGCGAGAAAAACAAATTGAGCGCGGACAAGAAGCGCGATATTGAGCGATTTGCAACAGCGCAGGTATGTAGTCTGAAAGCAGTAGATGAGGCAATCGATGAGATGCTGGATGTGGTTTCGGAGGAGCGACTGAATAACACCGTTGTCATTTTCACAAGCGATAACGGATATACGTGGGGCGAACATCGCTATACCGGTAAGAACTGCCTCTATGATCCATGTGCAAAGGTACCGCTCGTTATTTCATATCCAGCAATGACCACTTCAGCATTCCCAAGCGACCAACTGGTAACAAATCTTGATCTTGTCGCGACGATTCTTGAGTTGGCGGGTGTGCCTATCCCTACACAGGTTGATGGAAAAAGCTTTGTACCTTTGCTGACCGACGTAAATACTTCTTTGCAAGATACGATTCTTTTGGAAGTATGGAGTACGAGTAACACGTCGCCGACAGGATCCGCAGTACGCACGAAAGAGTATAAATATATAGAATATAACAGGGGCGGTAGGGAATTTTATGATCTTCAAAACGACCCCTCTGAAGAAAATAATCAGATAAGAAATCCGGATTTTACCTCAATTATTCAAGATCTGTCCGTGCGACTTTCACAGCTAAAGCAGCAATAATTGACTAACTGTAGGAAACATGCCACGATTGGTATATGGCTCAGAAGCAGTATAAGCCCCATTACGAGCATCTAAAAAACAAATGGCTTGATCGGCAGAAAGAACTACAAAAGTCCCTTTGGGAGAAGCATAAAGATGCGCTGCATTGGTTTGTCATGCATCTGCCCGGCAAGCATCATCTTATTGCCGGGTCGTTGAGTAGCTTAATGCTGGCAACAGCACCCACGGTACAAGCATTTACCATTCCTAAGATAATTATTGCCAGAGAGGCGATTGCGGCGGATATTGATAAGAATATTTTTCTAATTAATGATTTAGCCAATGTTGTCCCAAGTGAAGTGAGGCCGCTTCGGCCGGAAGAGGAGGAGCGTATTGCTTCCATTCTCTCAACTCGCTTTGGTTTCAGAGTCGCTCCCGAGCTTGAGGGGAAGCGATTGAACAGAAGCTATGGATATATCGGTGCGGAGCAGCACTTGGCTCGCTATCCTGGAGATAACATGGCTACACATTTTGCTCCGCCGGAGGATGCTGAAAAATATTATTCATCTGGCATGGCGCCTGGGCTTGGTGCATGGGGATATTTTGCTTCCTCAAGAGACGTGATGACGAAGCTGGATAGTGATCGTGAGAAATATTATATTGCGGTACAGACTTTTTTGGCACCACATTTTACGGAAAATGTCTCAGATCATTACAATTTTTTTAAATTCAGAAAAATGCTGGTTGTTAACCCTCAGAATGGGAAAGCACTTATGGCAGATATCGGCGATGCAGGGCCTGCCGAATGGACGGGGAAGTCTCTGGGCGGATCACCTGAGGTGATGAAGTATCTAGAGCGGGTTGATGGAAGGGGAAGAGGTCCTGTATTATACTTTTTTGTTGATGACAGGGATGATACAATTCCCTTGGGACCGGTAGAAATACAATAAAAGGAGACAAAAAGGGGAGGTTTGCGTTTTTGCAGACCTCACCCCTGCCTGCCGGCAGGCAGGCCAGCCCCGCTGAGCGAGGCTGCACCCTCTCCTAAGAGGAGAGGGGTAAAAAGGAAGATTATATGAGGAAGAAGCATTTTTACAGTCATATTGTCAAAATGGAGGTAATTCAAGTAGAGCTTGATACAATGGATTTATCCCCGGAGGAAAAAGAGCACTTGTTATCGCTTGCTGATTCAAATATTCATCATAGCGTTGTTGATACAATCCTTTCTGAATTATCACATGAGGATAAAAAGATCTTTTTGCGTCTTTCTGCACAGGATGATCATCATGCAATTTGGCGATACCTGAATAAGAAGATTGGCAATATTGAAGCAAAGATCAAGAACGCCGCTTCGGATATGCTTCTTAAGCTTCATAAGGACATTGAGGAAGCAAAAGGAAAAAAGTAGCCATCTTTTCCTTCAGCTTCCTGTCATGCAGATGTACAGTTTCGGTCAAGCAGAATATATATATTTTTCGATAATAGGACAATGGAGAAGGTAAATCCTTGGCTTTTAGCAAAAGAGCAGTTGCGTCGTGTTGCTTTGAAAATGGGTCTTGACCCCTTGCTTTTGGCGATACTTCTCACGCATGATCGGATGACAACTGTTTCTTTGCCGATCAGAAGAGATGACGGGACAGTCAACGTATTTACCGGCTACAGAATACAGCACAATAATCTGCGTGGCCCGTATAAAGGCGGCATTCGCTACCATCAGGATGTATCGGAAGATGAAGTAAAAGCGCTTTCTTTCTGGATGACGATTAAAAACGCCGTTGTAGATGTGCCATTCGGCGGTGGTAAGGGTGGAATAACGGTAGATCCAAAGACGCTTTCGGAAAGGGAACTTGAGGCGCTGACAAGACTTTTTACCGGACGAATTTCTGATATTATCGGGCCATATTCTGATGTTCCCGCTCCCGATGTTAACACCAACGGAACAATTATGTCCTGGATTGTTGATGAATATAGCAGGCTTGTCGGTATTGCTACTCCTGCTGTTGTGACAGGGAAGCCGGTTGAGAAGGGAGGATCGGAGGGGAGGACCGAGGCAACAGGGCTTGGGGGCGTGTATGTACTGATGAGTGTTTTGAGAAGGTTGAAGAAAAAGCCTCAGGACATGACGGTTGCGATACAGGGATTCGGCAATGTCGGCAAACACGCCGCATATTTCCTGCAGAAGCTTGGGTTTAGAATTGTTGCGTTGTCTGATTCAAAAGGAGGGATTTATATCCCATCTGGTATTGCGGATATAGAACAGATTGAAATATGTAAAAAAGAAAAAGGGTATTTGGCCGGTTGCTACTGTGTCGGATCTGTTTGCGATATAAAAAATAAAGTGAAAGTTGGCGGGAAAGATATCAAAGCTTCTGAAATTTTAACCTTGCCCGTTGACATACTTGTACCTTCGGCTTTGGAGAATGTCATCACAAAGAAAAATGCAAAAGCTATTCAGGCAAAGATTATTCTTGAGATGGCAAATGGCCCAACGACCGCCCAAGCTGATACGATTCTACGAAAAAGAAATGTACTTGTTATTCCTGATGTTTTGGCAAATGCTGGAGGTGTGGCAGTGAGTTATTTTGAGTGGTATCAGAATTTACACAATACACAGTGGACAAAGCAGCAAGTCCTTCGAAAATTGCGGGAGAAAATGGAAAAAGCCACAAAAATCGTGCTACGAATTGCAAAAAGCAACAAGGTGACGCTGCGTGAGGCAGCGTATATGCTTGCGCTTCACCGTTTGGAGCAGGAGTGGCAGAAAAAAGAAAAAGGCGCACTCAAAACAAACGGTCATTTAGATTTTCGTTCTCGCCCTGAGCGGAGCCCCGTACCGTCTGGTACAGGGCGGAGTCGAAGGGTTGCGGTTTGAGATTTTTTTGTGAGTCTTCATCAGGCAGAAATTCATAATAACGTTTAACCCATACTGCTCTGCGTACTTCTTTGCTTCTTCGTTGATGACGCCTTCCTGCATCCAGATTGTCTTGACTTCCCCTCGGGCGACTGCTTCTTTGACATGGGGCATGACATCTTCAGAACGCCTGAAGATGTCAACAATATCTATTTGCACCTCAAGCGGCACAGACAGGAGATCGGGATAGGCTTTTTCTCCCAAGACTTCTTTTTCATTTGGGTTGATAGGTATAATTTTGAATCCTTGCGACTTAAGGTACGATGCAACCTCATAACTTGGCCGATCGGACTTGTTGGATAAGCCGACAATCGCAATAGTTTTTACATTGGCCAATAGATTAAAAGGATCCATAGCTTTTGTAGTATAGCAAATCCGATAGCCTAATAATTTTCAATTTGAAATTTTTGTTTGCTCTTGACAATTATGCTGTATGTGTTATGGTTAAAGCAAGCAATTATTATGGACAATACAGGTCAAACTCAAACACCGCCCACAACCCCTCCGCCAAGTCAGCAACCTACGCCTCCTTCACCTGCCTCTGCCCCGCCTACGTCACCACCTCAGACTCCACCATCACAGCCACATCCATCAGGAAAAAAACCATATACGATTTTTGTTGTCATTGGCATTTTAGTCGTGCTCGTTGTGATTCTCGCTTTCCTCCTCCCGGCTCTTATGCGAAGTAAAACAGAAGAGCCTGT
>CAZTFV010000072.1:0-5274 GCA_964613075.1 uncultured Gammaproteobacteria bacterium
ATCCAGGCTCCGCAGCAGCGCACCATTCGGTGCACCGCTTCGCCACATTAATAGAATGAAGATAATATTCTGTAGAGTTCCATTAACAGAAGTGCGCGTTGGGATGTACCGAATGGTACGTCCCCAATCCATGAAATTCTATTACATTTATGTTCTCAAAAGCAAATACAAAGATTTCCTCTATGTAGGGTTCACGACTGACCTCAAAATAAGATATAAAAACCATAACGATAAAAAAGAGTTATCGACAAAACATTATGCGCCTTTTGATTTAATTCATTATGAAGCGTATAGAAACGAGAAAGATGCAAAAAGAAGAGAGGAATACTTCAAAACAACAAAAGGTAAAACGACATTAAAAACTATGCTCAGAGAGTATTTTGAAAAAGGGAAGGTGTCAAGCTAAACCACATGGAAGGTGGTAATCATGGTAATCATCACATAAAGCTATGAATAAAGATGCATTACGACAATTCTTAATAGATTCTAATAAAGCTGGCTATGCTGGTGGTGATGAGAAAAAGTGGATCAAAGAGCCTGATGGTTCTACAACTATTCCATTTGAAAAAGGAGAATGGAGATCTCACGACAACTTCTTTGGTGGCGAACCGTATAGTGGAAGGGTTGTAGTTTTTCACAAAGATAAACCCTTCTGGATGATGGTTTATTATGGTTGGGTCGTGGAAGGTATTGACACCAATCTAGTTTATCGTGTTTTAAGAAATGCTTTAATGCAGATGCCAGAAGATGCTCCTTTTCGAGGACCGCAAGAGTATAAAGAAAACGAATTTACTTATACAAACACATGGACAGGAAAGATAGAGAGATATTTAGGAGAAGAACAAATTATTCAAGGAGATAAGCTAATTTATAAAGCAAATTATATGGGTGGTTTAGTAGACCAACGGGTGGGAGTATAAGGGTTTATGAATTACAAAGGTGTGATTATTGAAGAAAGTTTACGGGATGCGTCTCTTATAAAACAGCTAGATGTAATAGACGCAAAGGTTGGGTGTTGTACCTGTACCCACCTCCCAGGTGGTAGAACACAATCTTTACAACTAAAAAGTGGATTACAATATCATAATACAGTAAAATGGAACAGTGGATAAAGTCGATGATTTAAAACCTACGTATAGAAATACCCTTTCTGAACATGACCAAAGGACAAAGGTTTATGAATGGTATAGAAAGGCAAAGGAGCGTTTTAGAAGGTTGGAAGAGGAAGGTAATCCACCATTATTTTATTCAGGGACTTCTCGTGTAAATTCGGAACAAATAGTAGAGGAGGGCTTTAAAGTAACAAAAGCCAAAACAGGAAAAGTAGGTGTATGGTTTTATGGCGTTGATGGGACTAGCATGCCCGACGATAATGCTGCGAAACGTTCTGCATTAAGCCACGCTAAATAAAAGGCATTAGAAGATAATTCTGATTTAGCTTTAATTTCCTTTAGAATTCCGTCAGTAGCAATAATATTAGATGACCCTTATTATGCGTTTTATACTACACAACCTGAAGCGATTCAAATTGTTGGCATGCAGTACTTTCCTAAGGATACAGATATAAACGAATTATTTAAAACTGAAAATCACACGTAATTAGGAATATAGAACTGTTCTGTTGTCGTTTGCTAATATGTTCGAATAGCGTCTATGTCCACCAGCACATCCTTCGTTTTCTGATACTCCAATACCGCCTGGAAGATGTCTTTGAGGTTGTTCTGCATTGTCCCATTCCGCAATGAAAGGTTGAACTTTTAGCTTCGTTCTTGCTATAATCCCCAGATGATTGAGGGAAAAGTTGTATTTATAATCCCCGGATTTAAGCACCGACCCACGAATAGGGCATACAAAGAAATCGCCAAAATACTCAAAAATGAAGGGTATCATCCAATTCTTATTACTATACCCTGGAAACAAGCAACCATTTCTGAGAATGCTGAGTATTTTTTGAAAGAGTACAAGAAAATACGTGCAAAGAAAAAGTATATACTTGGATTTTCGTTTGGTGCAATGATTGCATTTATCGCAGCGACAAAAGTACGCACGTCGGGAGTGATACTCTGCTCGTTATCTCCTTATTTTAAAGAAGATGTGTCATTTTCTCAGTTGCGTTGTGCTACCTTGGCAAAACAAATAAAAGCTGAGCAAATTCATTTGTTGTATGGAAAAAATGAGGCAAGATCAGTCATCAGGCGCGTATCTGAAACCTACCGCCAAATTTCAGTTACACAGAAATATTTAATTCCCATTAAAGATACGGAACACGATATAGGTAACAGAAGATATTTGCACACAATTGCCCAAATCGCAAAACTGCTAAACTAAACAATAGATGAAGGATTATGTAAAGGAGAATAAAAAATGGTGGAATGATGTTGTTCCGATTCATACGACATCAAAACTGTACGATCTCACTCGCTTTAAAAAGGGAAAAAGTAGTTTACAATCCATAGAATTAGAAGAGGTCGGGAACGTCCGCGGAAAAACACTTTTACATCTCATGTGTCATTTTGGTATGGACACGCTATCATGGGCGAGGGAAGGGGCTATAGTCACAGGAGTTGATTTTTCTGATGACGCAATTACCTTAGCAAAAAAATTAAGTAAGGATACTGGTGTTCCCGCAACATTTGTCTGTTCTGACATATATGAATTGCCAAACGTTTTACATAAAAAGTTTGACATTATTTTTATGTCTTACGGAGTATTACTCTGGTTATCTGACGTTGAGAAATGGGCAAAAATAATTAATCTTTTTCTCAAAAAGGGCGGCATGTTTTATATCGTTGAACTTCATCCTTTTACCAATATTTTAAGCCACGATTTTAAAATTGCTTACAAGTATTTTGATAAAGGGCCGGATGTGGATGATTCAGAGGGTACGTATGCGGACTGGGGTGCAAATATAAAGGGCAATACATACGTGTGGAGTTATACAATGAGTGACGTGATAAACTCGCTTATTGAAGAAGGACTGAAAATAGAATTTGTCCATGAGTTTCCTTTTACCATGTACGATCAGTTCCCGGGATTTATGGAACAAAACAAAAAAGGACAATATGTCTTAAAAAATAAGAAAATTCAGATACCCCTACTGTTCTCTCTAAAAGCTACTAAATAATTCTTTTTCTGCGATAGCTTTTGTACAGTGTCGCGTATCGAAGCGTTCGCTCCATAAAGAGAACGAGGACGAACCAAAGCAGCCCCGCGATATAGCCGGCAGCAACATCAGTCGGATAATGCACACCAAGGTATATTCTACTCATCCCGATGAGACCAATAATGACAAGCGCTATACACATAGCAATGAACGCTTTCTTCATGCTCCGTGTGAAATGGTACGTGAAATAGGCGAGGGTAAGGTAAAAAACAAGAGAATTCATCGCATGGCCAGAAGGAAAACTGTATGTTGTCAGATCAAACAATGGGTCAATCGTCGGCCTCGGCCGCTGGAAGATTTGCTTGAGGAATACGTTAAGCAGTACGCCGAAAATTAGCATGATTGAGAAAAGGACAGATTCATACCGATGCTTTTTCCATGAGAAAAGGATAACGATGATTGTTGAAATAACCAAAATAAAATCTGCTCCCAGAAAGGAAGCGAAAAGCATTATCTGTGTGAGAAGGGGAGTGCGGAATGAATAAAGAAATTGCGATATTTCACTGTCAAGGAGCAAAAGTTGCTTATCAAAAAGCGTATCTTTTGCAATATCGACAAAGAGTAAGGATGAAGCCACTACAACAATAAGTCCAACGGCAATTTCACAAACCAAAAGGACTATGCCGTGTGAGCTAAATGTAAAATCCAGCAAATTGTAGAAAGTCTTTTTCACGGTATGAATAAAGTATACACCCCTCCCTCCTCGTTCTCTGCTATATTTATAAGTGATGGACTACACAGTTATCCTTCGGCAAGCTCAGGATCAAGTTTATTGACATAAAACTTGACAATTAAGTTTACATATAATTTTCCCCGATTCCCTTGTGCCTTACAAAAGACTTGACATATATATTGACAATTAAGCTATGATATAGTATACTTGTCATATACTTGTACTGAGCTCGTCGAAGTATGTTTGAACCGAAATTTACCCTCAACCTCAAGATCCTTGGCCTTTTGGGAACAATCGAACGGCTCTACGGACAACTCCTCGGCGAAAAACTCATCCCATCGCTTGCTTTACGGCTCTCGCAAGAAAACCAGATCCTGGCGACGCATCACTCGACAAGCATTGAAGGCAATCCGTTGTCACCACAAGATGTCACCAACGTCGTGCTCAACGATAAAATCCCAACGACAAAATCCGAGAAAGAGGTTAAGAATTATTTTGCCGTCCTCAACGCACTGCCTGAGCTTATTCGAAAAAAGCAACCAATCTCCACAGAACTGACAGAAAAATTACATAAGATACTTATGGCAGGAATTGAACATAAGGATTTTGGCAAGTTCCGCGGTGGGCCAGTCTTTGTCGGGCATAAAACCAAAGTTGAGGTAGTAGTAAAGCACAACCCACCATTTCACACTTATGAGGGGATCCAGAAAGCACTTTCCGAACGATATGCATGGGTCGCGGATGAAAATAGTTATCCGCCACTTATTAAGGCGGGTATTCTGCATCACCAATTTACCTATATCCATCCTTTTTTTGACGGCAATGGACGCCTAGCTCGAATATTGACGGCATACTACTTGCTGCTACAAGGGTATGAAGTGACAAAGTATTTTATACTCGATGACTATTACGATATCGACAGGCAGCAGTACTCAGATATGCTCCATACAGCAGACCTGCCTGCTGGCAGGCAAGGTGAGGGAGACGAAACAATCTGGCTAGAATATTTCCTGGAGGGTATTTCCAGCTCTCTCCAAGCAGCGCTTGCTCGTATTCAGGCACTCAAGAAAACAAACCTTGATGAAATAACCGGTGAGAAAAGAGTGCTCGTGACAAGAAGGGAAGAGGAGGTCCTCCAAATGGTCGTCAACAAAAAAGCACTCAAGATGAGTGATGTACAGGAAAGCTTTGAGGTGACACGGCAACAAGCACACGCGCTGTTGGCATCACTTGTGAGGAAAGGGCTGTTGAAAAAGTACGGATCTACGAAAACAAGCTATTATAAATTGACCTAATTGTTACTTCGAAATGAGAAGTTGGAAATGAGAATGTGGACTTATGAAGTGTGAGGTGTGAAGACTATCTCACTTCTCACCTCGTTATCTAGCTTCCCATTTCTAACCTCTCACATCAATAATTACTAGATTTACTTGCTGAA
>CAZTFV010000073.1:0-5172 GCA_964613075.1 uncultured Gammaproteobacteria bacterium
AGTAGCAATCCCCACCTCTTTGGCAGCCGAAGCAGTGCCAAATTTGCCGCTCAGGCGACACAACAAAAGACGGCGTTTTCTCAGCATGAAACGGGCAATTTGCCTTGAAGTTGCGCCCGGCTTTTTTCAGAGGAACAAATTCTGAAACAAAGGAGACAAGATCGATTTTTTCGCGGATTTCTGAGACTTGATCCATATTTTGATTTGATGATTGACGCTTGATGCTTGAAGTTGGATATTGAGGTTGGAGGTTTGAAAATAGAAGTCTACCTTCTAGCTTCTAACTTCAAATTCTAACTTCTAGTTTCTATTGTCCATCCTCAATACTGCCTGGCTATTGTACCACTCCGCACTTGTATTGCAACTGAAGGCAGACTAAAATACAAACGCATGAAATACAAGCTTTTAATTCTTGATGTTGACGGAACAATTGTTCCATATGTAAAAGGTGCTCTTCCATCACCCCGCGTTACGCAGGCAATCCGCAAGGCCTACCATAAAGTTCGTGTGTGTTTTGCAACCGGCAGACCTCTTTCTATGATGGAAGATATCTTCTCGCATCTTAAGATGTCCGGTCACGCGATCCTCAACGACGGCGCGCAGGTTATAGATATTAAAACTAAAAAAACACTCTATGAAAGAGCTATGAAAAAAAATGATGTGAAAACTGTCGTATCAATCTTACAAAATGAAGGTATATCGTTTTTCCTAAATGACAGTATGCACGATGATATCGCTGAAAAGATTCCCCCAAGAAGAAAAATTCTAAATATCTTCACCATGCACGAAATGACAGAAGAAGAATCAGACAGGCTTCTTACCAAACTAACACACATACCGACAATTAAAGTAAGTAAAACCCACTACGGCGCAGAAGAAAGCTTTGAATTGCTCATTAGCCACCAGGAAGCAACCAAATTGCACGGCATTTACGAAGTTGCAAAGTTCCTGCGCGTTAAGAAAAGTGAAATTATCGGTATCGGCGACAGTGGTAATGACTTCCAGTTACTCATGGCCTGCGGTAAGAAAATAGCGATGGGCAATGCGATTGACGATCTAAAAGCAATTGCCGATTACGTCGCGCCGAGCGTTGAAGAAGACGGCGCAGCAGATGTTATAGAGAAATTTATTTTAGATAAGAGTTGATAGTTCCCAATAGGTGTAATATAATATAGCCTATAATCTTATGCCGCAACAAAGCGCACACCCTTTGACGCAATTGACAGCGCTTTCACCCCTTGATGGCCGTTATCGTGAAGAAATAAAAAATTTAACCAATTATATCTGCGAATTCAGCCTCATCCGCACCAGATTGACTCTTGAAGCACAATACCTCATGGCTCTCTCACAAGCTGGAATTATAAGAACGCTAACCGCTGATGAAATAAAACTATTATCTGATTTAAGCAACAAATTCACCCTTAAGGAGGCTGAAAAAGTCAAAAAGCTTGAGGAAAAAACCAAGCATGATGTTAAAGCAATGGAACTTGTTTTTCGTGATCTGGTGAAAAATACATCGCTTGTCGACTCCGTTGAGATGATCCACTTCGGCCTGACATCAGAAGATATCAATAACCTTGCCTACCGCCTTATGTTCAAAAGAGCAACGAACCAAGTAATCATCCCTGCGCTGAAAGAAATACTATTACTACTAACCAAGTTTGCGCGGGAATATAAAAATACACCGATGCTTGCCCGCACCCACGGCCAGCCGGCTGCTCCGACAACACTTGGTAAAGAAATAGCCGTATTTGCATCGCGTCTCAGTAAAGAATTGAATCAGTTGCAAAACGCAAAATTGACAGGCAAGCTCTCAGGCGCAGTCGGCAACTTCAATGCGCTTTTTCTTGCCTATCCAGACACCGACTGGCCACAATTCTCTAAAGGATTCGTCCAGTCTCTCGGTCTTTCCCCAATCACCCTAACCACCCAAATCAATCCCAACGACGATATCGTCGCATTTCTCCAAATCTACCAACGGACCAACAACATTTTATTGGACATTGACCAAGATATGTGGCGTTATATAAGCGATAATTGGTTCATGCAAGAAGTCAAAAAAGAAGAAGTCGGATCCTCCACAATGCCGCAAAAAGTGAATCCCATCCGTTTTGAAAATTCGGAAGGCAATCTCGGCCTGGCAAACAGCTTAATTGAGTTTATGGTTCGCAAACTTCCTATCTCTCGCCTGCAACGCGATCTCTCAGATAGCACGGTCATCCGCAATCTTGGAACGGTCCTTGGCTACTCTTTCCTTGCATACAAAAATACACTCGATGGCCTAACCCGGGTAAAGCCAAATATCGAGCAAATAAAAGAAGATCTCAATAAGGACTGGTCTATTCTGGCAGAAGCAGTCCAGACACTCTTGCGAAAAGAAGGGATTGAGGATCCGTACTCGCTTATCAAATCCCTCACCCGCGGCAAACATATCGGAAAAGAAGAATGGCAGGAGCGGATCGCAACACTTCCCACAAACGAAAAAATTAAACAGCAATTAACAGCTCTTACTCCCGAAACCTATACCGGCCTCGCAGCAGAACTCGTTGAAGAAAACCTTGAGGACATGCAAAAATAGGAAACATTTGCTACAATCAATCAGGAAACTTATGACCAAATCACTCGTTGCAATTATTGCCGCATCAGATTCTGACCTTCCTGTTATAACCCAAGCTGCAAAGGTACTTGAACAATTTAACATCCCCTATGATATAACAATTTCCTCAGCCCACAGATCACCGGAGCAAACAGTTTCATATGTACGACAAGCGCACAAGGGTGGGGTAAAAATTATTATTGCCGGAGCATCGCTTGCTGCACATTTAGCAGGCGCTGTTGCCGCGCGCTTTCCACTTCCGGTTATCGGCATTCCTTTAAAAGGTGGTGCACTTGCCGGGGCAGATGCGTTATATGCAACCGTCCAGATGCCCCCCGGTGTCCCTGTTGCAACTGTCGGCATCGATAACGCCCAAAACGCCGGTTTGCTTGCTGTACAAATACTCGCAACTAGCAATGAAACTCTTGAGAAAAAATTCATTAACTACAAAAAAAAGCTGGCTGATAAAGTAGCAGAAAAAGCAGAAAAATTAGAGAAGGTAAAATACAGGAAGTATCTGGAAAATAAATAGCTTACTTTTCAGAGCGTTTTTGGCGAGAAGGCTTTCTATAGAAGGCAATATAGGTAAGCAAAACAACTATGAATAGCAAAAAAGACATGACCCAAACATTGTTTGCAAGATTTGTAACGTCCATTTATGAACTCCTTTCCCTCCTCTGTCGTTTATGCTCAACTTTGCCTTTAAAAAAGGTAATATACACCAACAAAAACACTATCAAAAATATCCCGTACATGAAGGTAATATTATTTGCTAACTCTCGAAATTCCATTACTTTCCTTCCTCTCGCAATTTCTTGGCGAAAACCAGTGATACGATACCAGAGATGATTCTCAGTGTCAATAATATTACATCTACAATGCTTCGCACAGGATCTGCAAACTGCTCAATGAGCACAAAACTAAACCATGCGGCTGCCAAATTGACGAAGAAGTCTGAAAGGACGCTTGCCCAGCCTTTAGAAATGCGCATAGCTCTATTCTTAACATTATATTAGCAGTAAATACTTTTCAACGAAATACAAAACTAATGAAAATTATAAAAACAGTTAACCTCAAAGGATTGGGCAAAAAGCTGCACGGTAAAGTCCGCGACTTCTATATTGTCGGTGCTAAAAGAATCATTATTACCACAGACCGGCAATCAGCGTTTGACGTTATCTTAGGCCACATTCCGCACAAGGGCCAGGTCTTAAATCAGCTCTCTGAATTCTGGTTTAAAAAAACGAAAAATATCATCCCAAACCACATGGTATCGGTTCCCGATCCCAATGTTATGGTCGTTTTGGATACCAAGCCGATTCTTGTCGAGATGGTTGTACGGGGTTATATGACAGGTGTCACCGTGACTGCCATCTGGCCGTCGTACCAACGAGGCGAACGCATAATTTACGGCATCAAATTCCCAGATGGCTTGAAGAAAAACGACAAATTACCTATGCCTGTTATCACACCTACCTATCACGGCGATATTACCGGTAAAGGCGGACACGACACGCGTCTGACCAAAAAAGAAATTCTGGCCAAAAAACTCGTGCCGAAAAAGACATATGAGCAAATGGAGAAAGCATCGCTTGCGCTTTTCAAATTCGGTCAGAAATGGTGCGAAAAACACGGACTTATCCTTGTGGACACCAAATACGAATTCGGGTTGTATAAAAACAAACTCATCTTAATTGACGAGATCCATACGCCCGACTCTTCCCGATTTTGGATCAAAAAAACCTATAAAGAACGTATCGCAAAAGGGCTTGAGCCTGAGAATTTTGACAAAGAATTTTTGCGCCTCTGGTACGCAGAGCGAGGCTACAAAGGCGACGGTAAGCCTCCGCCAATGCCTGAAAGCCTGGTAAAAAAAGTGAGCAAGCGATATATTGATGTGTATAAAAAAATAACGGGAAAACCATTTCACCCCACAAAAAGTACTGACATTGAAAAGTGCATACGGCATAATCTACAAAAAGCCGGATATTGACATTTTCACGACATCTATAAGACAAATTATAAAAAACGTGGTACAATGAATCTATGCGTTCGGATACGCTTTCTGAAAAGTGTGCTGTTTTCGGAGTGTATGGAAAAGGGCTTGATGCTGCGCGTTTAACATACTTTGGTTTGTACGCACTTCAGCACCGCGGACAGGAATCCTCAGGTATCACCGCGTCAGACGGAAAAGTACTCCGCACCCACAAATCCTTAGGCCTTGTTGCACAGGTATATACAGAAGATGATCTTGAGCGTTTGCGAGGACACTTAGCGATTGGCCAAAATCGTTACTCAACATCCGGCGGCTCACTTTCCCGCCACAATCAACCAGTTATTAATGAATTCGATCCAGTTGCTCTTGCCCACAACGGCAATCTTCCAACGGTGAAAAAGTTCCAACAATTTCTCCTCAAAAACGGCGTTGATACAGATGAGCAAAATGACTCAGAGCTTATGCACACAATTATCAAGTTCTACCTCCGCAAGGGGATGACCCTTGAGGAGGCGATAGAAAAATCTTACCCCCTTTTCACGGGGGCTTTTTGTATCCTGGTGATGACAAAAGACAAGCT
>CAZTFV010000074.1:0-4985 GCA_964613075.1 uncultured Gammaproteobacteria bacterium
ACCCAATAATAGGCTGATAAAAATAATCCTCCTCCCAGAGCAGCAACGCCAACAAACAAATGTTTTTTGTTTTTTGAGAAGAAAAGAAGAAAAAACCCAGCAACAGCAAAAAAAATCAGACTGATAGAATTATGAGACAAAATCAGAAATGCTGTTGCCAGACAAGTCAACAAAACATTTTTATAAGAGGATTTTTTAAGTAACCGTGTCAAGCCATATAACACTAATGGAAGAAAAGCATAGGTATAAACTTCTCCAAAACTCCCCCGAAGTAAAAGTTCTATAAACCGAAAAGGTGCAAACTGGTAAAAGACAGCAACGAGAAAAGCTTTTTTCTCTACGTCAGCTGACGGATTGAAAAACTCCCGAGCAAACAAAAACATGAAAACACCCGAGAGAAGGTAACTAAGCGCAAGCGAGACTTTGAAAGCATCTACCAATCCGAGACCCAAAAAAAGAAAAAGCGATGAGACAATATAGGGGAAATGATATATAAAATTAAAAAGAGGCATCCCGTAGCCGTAATTGAGATCTCCTGCCCAACGAACCGGAATATGAAAATCTGACAAAGCTTTATAAAATGCTGCAATTCTTGACAGATGAACTAGTCCATCATGCGTATGGAGAAGCTTATCCGTTAAAAAGATGCTAATGAGCGGCAATAGCGAAAGGGAGAGAATCAGAAGTAAATAGAGACTGAAAGATATCTCTTTGCCAAAAAATTTTGCCTTCATACATACTGGGCAACAACAAATCGCTTCTTATTTACGCATTACCTGGTATATCCGCAAGAACGAATTGCCATACCCTTTTCTGTAGCGCGCGATTTCTTCAACAGGCCAGCTTGACGGTGCTGCGCCAATGCTTTGACATTCAACGCACGGCTGATAGAACACGACATAGGTTGGCATCAATCTTGCCTTTTGCAAAAGCTCTTTGGGAGGTGTATTCTCAACCGGCCAATACCCTTGTAATGTTATGTTTTTATTCTCTCCAAGGTAAATCTCAAGCGCAGTCGGCATCAGTCCAAACGTTCCCTGCGTGCCGACAAAAATCCGGCGTGTCTTAGCTTGTTCTGCGAAAAACGCAATCGCCTCATTCACTCCTCCGCCTGCCGGCCAATCATTGTAATATTGATTCTTATCAGATGTTGGGATAATTGAGCGACCAAAGTCGGTTATCACAAGATAGTCTGATATAAATGCGACTGAGCAGAGCGCGACGACTACCAAAGCAAAAATTACCTTGTTTTTCAAAACTCCATAGATCTTTATTATCGAATAGGCAATAAGCGGCAAAAGCGATAAAGTCATGAAGAAAATAAAACGGGGATACAAAACTTTACCAAAGAGCGCAAGCGCAAAAAAAGGAAAGAAAAACCAGAGAAAAAGGAGTATTTTTTCTCTGAGAAATTTTTTGTCGAGGAGAAATGCTGCAGGAATAAGCAGAACAAAAGGAAGCGTCATGTAATTTACGAGCCAGTCGACCTCACCAAGCAAATTACCAAACAGAAATCGTGATGGATGCTCTAGCCACTCATTGTACGGAAAGACAAAAAGGGCATTTTTTTCCTCAATAATATGAAAAAACGGGGAGAGCCGTAAAATCGAATAGAAAAGATTTCCCAAGACTACCGCTACCCCAGCCAAAAATACCAAGATAAACAATCTGGGAATACGCATGTGCTTTCGCCAATCAAAAATAAGAAGAGAGAAAGGGAGCAGGTACATGGTAAAAAAACCGTTTGACTTTGTCAGCACCGCTCCACCCATAGTTACCCCAAGGAGCAAAGTGATATCAAGGCGTAATCTACGTACCAATAATATGGTAAGATACAATCCCCACACTGCAAACATCCCAACCAAGCTGTCATATAGAGCCATTCTATCGTAAACCAGCGCCATAGGATAAATTACATAGAGTACACCTGATACAACGCCTACCCAGGTATTTTTAAATATTTCCCGGCCTAAAAGAAAAAGTCCAATAAGTGTTGCAAACCCCGCTAGTACTGAGACTAGTCTTCCCGCAAATAATGGATCGTCAAAAAAGCGCAGCAAAACCATCGCGATCCAAACATATGACGGCTGCTTTCCATCGGTCAGAGATATAAAACGCCAGTTGGCATCCCCTTTTGCAATCTGTGACCAACGAATGTAGATTGCTTCATCGGTAAAAATCGGCAAATCTGTGAGATTAAGCAGTCGGGAGAGGAAATAAAGAATTATGATGAAGCCAAGCAATAAAAGGACTATTCTATTTTTACCGATACTGTTTAATACGTCTTTCCAAATTAGTTCTAAATCACGCATACGCTAGGCTTTCTTTGTATTTCTGGCAAAACGGAAATAGCAAAAAATAACTATAGCTAATGATAACACTGCCGGAGTGATGGTCAGATACGATAATATACTCGGAACCGGCGGATTCCAATTACCAATATATAAAAATGGTACATATTGCAATAACGCAAATAAAGAAAATATGACCATTGGAATGAAAATAAAAAACTTTTGGCCGACAAGCGCGGCAAACGGAATAACATACAGTAAATACCATGGCTGAAAATTCGTCCGATACGAAGCAACAAGAACCGGAAAAATCATAATTGTACTCAGTATAATAAATACTCGTTCCCAATCAGGATGAAGCGCCCAGCGTCTGCTCAAATAATATACCGCAGCAGCTAAAAATACTACCGCACCGATGTGGATGGGAAGAGAAAGTGATTCTGTAGCAAATTTTATGCCGTATGAGATTATGAACAAAACAAAGGAAAGTAGATACTTCTTATTGATCAGTTGATAAATCCCCCAGACTGCAAAGAACATCATGACGATATCGTTATGCGCTGAAAGCAAAGACTCAATCAGCACAAGCGGATTTAAAGCAAAAAGAGCCATACCGAATACCTCATCTTTCGGGGAAATTTTTCTGAGAATCCGACTGATAAAGTACACAATCCCAAGATACGAAGCAGCAATAAGGATTTTGAACAAAAAGTATGTCAGCAGGAATACCTGAAATCCTAAAAATGATAAAGGAACAGTCAGTAAAAGCCAGACAGGGCCATACGGATATGTACGGTGTGTCCAGTGCATAAAAGACAGCATCGGATCCGCTGGAAAATCAAGCGCTTTTTTCTCATAAGGATTTTGCTGGTAATAGGTAACAATCTTCGCATCAAAAATGTAGTTGAAGATATCGTAGGAAAATGCAGCATACGAAAACATTAGTATCCCCGTCACTAGTATAACAATCACCCACATTGCTCTTTGTGAAATAGCTCCTTTTTGAACAAATCTCAAGAGTGAACCATAGAGACCAAACGCACATACAAGTAATACTATATATAATCCCGTAGAAAGTGGCCTGTTAAAATAACCTACAAGCTGAAAGGATTTTTGTACTACCTGCCAAAAAGACATGCGGGACAACGTGAGACTTAAATCGATCTGAGTAAATGAGTAGAGAAAAAGGCCTACTGCAACAATAAAAGAGAACCCGATAAATAATTTCTCAGTTGCAGTGAAGTTACCTGTAAAAAGGCGTTTTACTTGCTTCATAAATGCTCGTATTTCCCACTCATATCATTTTGCTTGATGCGGATCAACTCTGACAAACCTTCCAATGAATCATACAGCGGATTTACACGCCGAGTCTCAACATAAAGCCACGTTACCGGAACTTCCTTAATACTGTAGCCAAGCTTCTGAGCGATATACAAAAGCTCTACATCAAACCCTGCAGTCACATTCGAACCTGAAATTGCATGGTAACCGTGATGAAAATCTCGCATAACACTAAAAAGTCTCTTTGCTGCTTCTTGCCGAAACATCTTAAATCCACACTGCGTATCGGTAATACCTTTAATATTTACAATTGAATTGCGAAGCAACATCCACCCTCTTGACATGAGCCGTCTAGACCACGGAGCGCCACGGCGTACCGAATTTCTCGAGCCGATGACAATATCATAACCTTGCCTGCCGGCAGGCATGTCCTCGTCAAAATACGGCAAGAGCTTCTCTACTTCCTCAATCGGCGTAGCCTGATCCATATCGGTAAAAAGCACGCACTCTCCTTTTGCCGCAAGTATGCCTGCGGTTACAGCCCCTGCCTTGCCCAAATGGGAATTTTTTATCAAACGGAAATGCTTATTCTCTTTTGTAAAATCTTCAAGAAAATCAACGCTCCCATCAGACGAACCGTCATCAACAATGATCACCTCATAGCTGTATTTCTGCTTCTTTAGGTAATTTTTTACTTTCTCAAGCACGCCTTTTTGCAAATTCGCCATTTCATCGTAGGAGGGGATCACCACAGAGAGAAAAACCTTGCTCATAGTTCGACAACAAGCTCACTATGATCCTGAGCGACTGAAAGGAGTCGAATGGATCACGTTCAAATTATACAATAAAGAGGAGTTTGGCAACAAACATTACCAGAGATGAAAAAGCATCATAAGATCTCACCACGCAGTCATTTCAATTCTTTTGATTATTGGGGAAGAAGATTACTATTATTCTCAGAAGTAACGTAAGAGCGATAATGATAAAGGCTACCAAGCTTATAGGCAGTAGTCCACTCGGCCAACCAGAAGGTTTCAACCATCCTTCAAACCCCATCACAAAAACGTGAGCCATGACAATAGCAAATGCGGAATAACCAAGTCTTTGGATTGTCAGCCACTGTTTTGTCTCCATCGATTTTTCCATAGAAGGGAGAGAGCTTATCGCGACCAGGGAGAAAATAAAGAGAGCCACAACACCAAAAAGCATTGAGAGCTCTCCTGTGAGGTTCAGCTGTCCGTTCTGTTCGAAAAACTTTGGAAAGTATGACTGATTAAAGATAAGAAGAGACATAAATGCGTGCATCGAAGCAAGCCCAAAGCCTAACAAACCGAAATATTTTCGAAGCGGCAACAAGGAAGAGAATGTCCGAGGTTGGAATCTTGAAAGCGGGCCAATACTATAGGAAAGTGC
>CAZTFV010000075.1:0-4667 GCA_964613075.1 uncultured Gammaproteobacteria bacterium
AATACTTCAACCCGGACTACCAACCACCAGAGGAAAAGGCAAAGCAATAAGACAAGCCTTTTAACGAATTAATAAATAGGCAATAAACGGACTAGCTACAACATAGTAAATAATCCCCAGTTTGATTAAAGTGACTATTTGCTGTTTTATCTCATATCCCCAGCCTGACTTAATCATTCTGAACTTCACATAGTCCTTAAAATTCTCTGGAGATATCTGCCAAAATACCAAATCCAACAAAGCTCCAAAGATAAACCATACTCCTAACATATTAATAAGTCCCAGAAAAACTGGAACCGCGTAACTTTTATCTGGAAAAAAAGCTGGACCGGAAATTATAAACCAGATCAGTACTATAAATCCGGTGCTAAGCAAAGCCATAACCCAAAGGCTATATAAAAAACCAAAGTAAGTTGGGTATTGTTTGGTAAAAACCCTTTTTCTTGTTTCTTCGCCAAATTCGGTGAGTTTGAAAAATTTTCTAAGGAAGGGGTTGACCCATTTAATAAGTGGCGGAACTAGCGCCCCGACCCAAAATTGTGTTGAACTCATTAGTTATTTTTTCTTATATTCCCTATCGCATCTGTCATATTCGGATAACTTCATAAAGTAATCAGAAGGCCGTGTTCTTTTAGATACAACTGCAAAATGAGAATCTCCCTCAACTGGGTCGTGAGTAGGTGCCTTAACAAAACACCAAAATTCCATTGGATCAGGTCTGGCTGAACCGGAGGGCCACATCGAACCTACAAAGTATGGACACTTACCAAGTGCTTCTTTCAATTCTTCACAGGAGGTAATCTCTTTAGATTCATTGCTCTTCTGTTCGGCATCAGAGCTTTTAATCGGGCGCTTTGTGGAAGGCATTTTAACCGAATCAAGCAAATTAGCGAGGTAATACTCTCCCTGATAAGATGTGTCAGAGAAATTGTGTTTGGAGACAAGAAATTGTTCTTCTACTGGTCCTTCCGCCTTAGTATATTCTTTGCTTTTCCAAGACATAATAGTAAAGGAATAAGCCATCATGTCCGACGTACCTTTATATGACGGTCCACCAACGTCTACTGTATGACTGGATGCTTTAGAACCACCTATAGATCGAATATGATAACTTATGTCCTGTCTATTTACGTTTGGATTGTTGGGGAAAGGATCGAATACTTCCCCATATTGATGCGAATAAAGAGGTTGGGATTTGCCGTCTATCCAGGAGTATTTTGAGATCATCACATTTATCACCCAGGCGTTATTCCCTTTGGGCAAACTACCTACTACACCTTGAAGGTCGCGCTCCATCTGCTTCTTAAATTCTTCTTCGCTCATTGCTTTTTCCTGGGCATACACGATATTTTGGCGAGCTAGATAATCTTTCAGAAGAGAGAGTAGTGTTGGTTGATAAAGATTAGCCTCAGGGCTGTCTTTGGTTGGGAGTACCGCAAACACTGCTTGAGCCAGCAGTAATCTTTCATAATCCGAGATGCTTTTGTCGTCTTGAATTTGGTCAAGTAAGGCAAACAACTCGGTTATTTTTTCGCCGTCTTCTTTACCAACAACATCGAACTTACTCTGGCAGACTTGGGCGAATAAATCCTCCTTCTTCAGGTTACAAATAGTTTTTCGTGCTTCCTGTGCAGATACAAACGGCATCAGTTGGGAGGGGTCTATAGGTACTGTATAGGATTTAGGTTGTCGTTGTGTCAAAAGTATAACCAAGGCAACGGCTACAATTATCGTTACAATAGCAATAACCTTGGGAATCGCAAACACACCTTTTTGTTTTTTAGAAGTGATTAATTTTTTCATTTTTTCTTTTTTCTTTTGACAAACCAGATAGTTCCAAGAGGTAAGATAATTACTCCTATGAGGACAAGAGAGGCTAATATTTTTTCTTTATAAAATTGTTTTTGAGGCACTACGATCTTTTCAGTGAAAATACCATCCTTTGATACCTTAAGTTGCCGGATTTTTTCGCCATAGGCTGATGATATCGTTTTTGTCTGGCGTGTATTTGAATCAGTTACCTCAATTTCGCCATCGTATATTTCGGTTGTGGTTAAGGAATTTTTCTTGTCGAAAGAAATTGCATAATCTGTTCCTTTTGTGCCTAACATAACTCCCCCTGGGGAAGCCGCGGGTAGTTTTTTGGAAACGCCGCGGCCTTTAAAGCGAACCACACCCTCCTGCACTTCCAGGACAGTACCAATTCGGCTCTCCTTTCCGTCTGCCATTAGCCCCTTATGGAATTCTTTTAATACTACTTGACTGCCTGGCGTTAATGACATAACTCCGTGAGCTCTTCGATTGGTGGTTTCGGCATCAAGTGCGTATCCTACCAACATTCGAGCTCCATCCGGTACTACAAATTTGGTATTCAGAGGGATTTGAATTATTTCTTGTGATTTTGGTATGACCTTGGTACCGTCAGGAAATAATAGGTATCCATCTCCTTGAACACTCGAAAAGAAAAAATCGCTAAATTCCTGTTTAATAATGGGCTGAATGACAACCGGTTTTGCTTCTTGCCCTGCTGTTATTTCTACAGAAGCTTCAATATCTGTATCCTGCGGGGGTTCTTTTAAAAAAGACGGTTCTGTACCAAACCATTCTCTTACAGTTAATACAATATTTTCCAGAAATGGCCGATTAGCTTCAGGAACACCCGTTTTCTTATTTGTAACTTCCTTATCTTTTGAAATGCCATCCAAACAAGCGTAATAGTTTTCCTGCGCCTGCGTATGGCATTCATTGCTTTTTTCATGACACCTGTTTGCCTTTATACACTTCGGATAAAGCTCGCCGGAATTAAAATACAAGGTTCCATCCGGCTTTTCTGCCTCTTTCACGCACGAGTCAGAACATTCATTAAAAACACCGAAACATTTGTAATCTTCCTTGTCATATGTTTTCCTACAGTCTAGATTTGTTTGCGCATCAACTTTTAAGGATAAGAAAAATACAGTGGTTAAAAGAAATATTATGGGCAGGATGAATTTTTTCACTCTAATACCAAAGTATCAGAAAAACAAAAGTCAAGTCAAGGAGATGGAAGATATTTATAGTAGATACCTTTTTTGTCAAAATTTAGTAAGTTTCTGTTGACTTCTTTTAATTATTGTTAATAACTGTTAACTGGTGAGCCGCGAGGGAGTCGAACCCCCAACCAATACCTTAAGAGGGTACTGCTCTACCATTGAGCTAGCGGCCCGCGTAAAGCTCACTGCGTTCGCCGCGCGGTGAACCGCGTAAAACTCGCTTTGCTCGTCACGCGGCAAGCCGATTACTAAATTACAAACTCTACTTTGTTTCCATGTAATGTTTTAGTTGTTTTTCTAAAAACTTTCTTCCTGAACCACTTTTTAAAAATTTTTCCCGTCCAGTTGCGTCATCTCTGTTTTGATAAGCTTCATAGTATATTACTTTCCAAGGTAAATAGGGTTTTGTTGACATAACTAATCCAGTATTGTGTTTTCTCAAACGATTAAACACATCGTCTGGAGTATACCCAATGTACCACTTGCCAAATTTAATACTCTCAAGCAAATAAACAAAATGCATTGTTTTAAATTGCTTGCCACGTAAAATTACATCTACGTGGCTTGCAGCGTGATCCCGCTTGCGGGATTTTACGCTGCACGCCTGGAGGGAATTGAACCCCCGACCCCTTCGTCCGAAGCGAAGTGCTCTAATCCGCTGAGCTACAGGCGCATTAGGGTTTATTCTAACAAACCTGTGCTTCGAATTCAATGAAAATAGCGATTCCCGACGTGCAAAGCTATATCACACCCGGTGTGATATAGGTAGACACTCTCGCATTCTTTAAAAACCTCAGGCAATACGAGAAAGATCTTTCAACGCTTATGACCGATAACTTTCAACTGTTACCAACTCAATAGTTGCAAACCTGAGTTAGTTGGGTATAATTGTTCGAAGTACCCTCCTCCATGTGGGTGTTTTCGCGTCTTCTATATAAGCATTCGGTGAGCTCACGTCAGACAATGACACATCAAAGAACGTAAGAAAAGGATATACCGAACCACCCACACACCCTTTGGTAATAAATCCTCTTGCGAGCCATTCACTGGCAGATGGTTTGCGTACTGCTAGATCGTCCCTCAAATGTCTGTGCATTTCGCGCGTTTGTTCGGTAACTCCTTCGAGTATCAGATATCTCCCGCCGATACTTACGTGTTTGGTTCCTGCTTTCTCTAATATTCCTAATAGATTTCCCCACGGGTCTAGGTCTCGACCCGGTAACAATTCATGTACTCTCGCTCCTTTGTATGAAGGGGTAGATTGTTCCTCCAGGGTCGGTGTAAGATAAACAGTTCCCTGCGATTTATTTTGTAGGCGAGTAAGGAGCATCGCTACTTTTTCTTCTTCCTCTAAAATGACGAGCGGCTGCCCGGTGGCAAGACAGCGATCTATTAACAAGTCTCGACGACTCTTATATGCGTCAGAGGCCGGAAACCATGCATCGGGATTATCTTCTTCAAAAAAGGGATGGATCAGGACTTCTACGTGTCCGCTCGCTTTCCGCACTTGTCTTCTCAATTGTCTTTCTTGATGGCGATTCATGCGCATTAGATCAACGATGGTAAAGGGGTGTGATTGTCTTTCTCTTGAGAAGTGGGTTGCGCTACATAACAGCTTTTCAGACAAGAGACGAA
>CAZTFV010000076.1:0-4570 GCA_964613075.1 uncultured Gammaproteobacteria bacterium
AGGGTTTTGCTCTAAAGCCTTTCGGTCTTTAGAGCGGTATGGCACCACCTCTTCCTCGCCTCGCTGAAGCAATTCGGCGAAGCGGGCCATTCCGAACAGAGAAGTGAAACGTACCAGCGCCTACGATACTGGGACTTGATCTTGGGACAATGGGTCATCGCCAGAATATTTCTCTTTTTACGGTTTTGTGCTATGCTACAAGCATGCCAGAAGAACAACAAGGCTCGTCGGATGGCTCAGGGCGACAACCGGAGCTTAAAAGTCCTTATGAGGAAGGGCTGCCCTTCGATGAGTTTGCAATACGAACAGTCAGATGGGGAGGCGCACGTGATGCAGAGATTGCTGCCGCAAGAGCTAGAGGCGCAATGCCTAGAGAAATCAGCGAGATTATTGCTCGCTATGTGCCGCCTAAAAATGAGGAAGATGGATTAAGGGAAGGGGGGGTAACTCCAGTTGCAACGAAACATTTTCCCCCAGTAGTACCTTCTCAGCGTGAATCTGTTCAGGAACATGCACTAAGAACAATGGAGGAGTTGAGAGAAAAGTACCTCAATGATCCAGATTATGCGCCGCCACTGGAGACAGCGCTGCAGCTTCTTTCCCTAAATCCAAATGGTCGTCCACATCATAGGAGCGATACTGGTCGGTTTTTTAGCCCGGAAACAGAAGGGGCACCAATCTTTGAACTTTATACAGAAGAATATATTAAAAAGTTGGGAGAATATATTCAGCAAAGAGCAGTTGCTTATGGAAAAGGCAACGGCCAGTTGAAAGTGCTGGAAGTTGGAGCAGGAAATGGAAAGTTAGCACATCTTTTACGAAAAGAGATTGCCAGAAAGGGACTCGAGGGCGACATATCGGTTATTGCAGTTGATAGCGGCAAATGGGAAGAGACACATGCAATAGCGCCTATCTCTGGCATTAATGTAGAAAGGATGGATTATAACGCGGCGTTACAGGAATATATGCCAGGCATGGTGCTCTGTGCATGGATGCCGGGTGGGGAAGATTGGTCAAAGGCATTTCGTGATACGGAAAGCGTGCGAGAGTATGTTCTTATTGGTGAGCCAGATGGAGGAGCGAGTGGTTCAGGCGAGACATGGGGAGTCTCATGGGAATCTATGCCTGCGCAAACTATCGGAGGATTCAGGCGACGCGATCTGCCTTTCTTACGGAAATGGCAAATTTCTCGTACTGACTTTGAGAATGGCCCTACTAGAGTAGTACCCTACGATGGTTCCTTTCGTGTAGATGTTTCTGATTGGTCATCACGGTTCTCGACCGTAGCATTTCTGAGAGATAACGAAATTATTACCCACGGACCAGAAGAAACTTCTTATAGAGGAGGAGCCACCAGCGGTACTGGAATAAGAATTGGTTTTGATCACTATGTGGCACAAGGAGCAATAAATGAAAGTGATATCGAAGCTGGTAGATCTGCAAGGGTAGCAGAAATTCGTGAGTTAGTCGGGCGTTTACAGCAGCGAGATGACCAGGGTCGGCGAATCCGAACATCTTGGAGTGGGCCGGTCATTTCTACGTTCGCACGGGTAGATGCAGTACAGCCAGGACAATGGGAATTATTTGATACTCTGGTGACTGAATTTTCGCCTGTTAACGGAACGGGTTGGCTTGAAGATACAAGATTATTACTTGATGCATTGGAGGGTATACGAGATGCGGCAATTTCTGAGGCTGATACACCACTATATACTGCTAGAGCCCGCGGGCTTGCTACAAAAGCATTGGTCTCGATAGACAGATCCAGACTTGATGAAATAGCACGAAATACTTGGAGAGTATATAATGTAGATAGTGTAGAGTATATGCAGGGAGAGGTAGAAAGGGAATTAGGTGAGTTAGATGCCAAATTTGGTTTCTCTGGTGAACAGAGTCTACGAGCGATAGACCTCGATGCTGAAGAGCTGTAACGAACGCAGGAGGCTATAATTTCTTGTCAAAAATACACAACCCCGTAATAGCGGGGTTTTGTAGGAAATATAGCAGACTTGTTTAATGAATGAAATAATGACAGGCATCCCTGATCTGCTCATTTTAGCAAGACGCAGAATATCGTCTCTTGAGCAGGGAAGAGGCAGTATGCAAATGTATGATTTGACCGATGCGGATCCAGATATACTACCTCGTCTTAGAGAGAAAACGACAAAAGCAGGTGGAAGGGCAAGTATCATTGTGCATCCATTCTTTAGGGATCCAGAAGAGTTGCACCGCATATCTCCTGAATATACTAGTGCGCTTCAGGGAATGATTCTTGAAGCAGACAGTGCAGCAATGCCCATCATTATATTTGAAGAGGAAAGAGAAGTCGCATCATTAAAATATCGGATACGCGGGATAAGGGAAATATTCCTTGTTAGAACGAAAGAGAATGATCCAACACCGATAACAGCAAGACTAAAGGCTGCAAACAAGATTGAAGACCCTGAGCATTGTTATACGGAGCTTGTTGAGGCGCACGATATGGCATTTAGTAATCTTATGCACCTATTAAGCATGTCAGGAATTAAAACAGTTGATATTGCAGGACGGCTCTTGCTCATCACAGATAGAACCAGTGAACTTATTCCTTGGCAACATGAAGATTTCGAGGATGAAGCAAAAGGCGCACAAAGCATGGAAGAGTGGATACGCAATGGAATAATGCCATACGCATGTGTAGGGAAAGTTATTCGTGAGGTGCTCAAATGCGGTATGGATGTTAGAGTAATTAACGCCGCGGTAGGTCCCAATAACCCATCAGCTTTTCTTGACAGAAATACCAGAGGTAGTATTTCCCTATAATATATCTTTTGCTTTTTGGTTGAGTCTGTGGTAAAAGGCGTTTATGTTTTCATTGTTCCGCCGATACAAACGCTCACATCTTACAAAAACACAACTCAACAAACTCTGTGATTACACTTAGAATTTAAGTTTGTTTTTCTTGGGTAGTATTCTTGCTCCGCTATTTACTGGTGAATGGAAGATGACACTATTTGCTGAGCTTGCTGGAGGCGTAATCGCTCAGGATTCGTCAAAATATTCTTCGAGCGAGCGTAGCGAGTCGAGAAGTTATGTTCTCGACTACGCTCGAACAATAACTTCTTTGTCAAATCCTGAACGACTACCTGGAGGTACGTTGACATTCTTTTTTTTGGGTGTTACTATCTACCTTGCGAGGAAGGCATCATAATATGAATATAGTCATCGGTCCTCTTGAAACATTTTATATTGTTGGTGCTTTGTTATTTCTCGGTATTGCCATTATGGTGTATCCTACCCTTCGTTACGGCACAAAGCGCAAATCCTCAAAGCGCTAATTTCTCTATAAAACTCACAAGGGGTTAAGAGAATTGCATTCTCCCTATAACTCTGCAATGATGAGTGTAGTATGGATGAAGCCGTGGAAAGCAATGCAACTAGTAACGAGAGCAGTAGCGTCTACACACATACTCATGTAAATATTGCCTCACAACACCTACGTTTCTTAAATTATCTCATTGACCACTATATTGTTACTATAGTTACGGTTGCCCTATCCCTAATAGGGATATTTCTATATGCTCCAACCACGAATCCATTCATAGACAGAATTACTTCATTAGTAGTCGGGGTAACCATATTATTAGTATACTATGCTGTTTTTGAAGGAATATGGGGAAAAACTCCGGCAAAATTTATTACCAAGACTGCAGTGCGTACAAAAACAGGAGAGAAACCATCTGTAGAAGTCGTATTTGTCCGAAGCATCTGCCGCATTATTCCATTTGACATGTTCTCATTTCTATTCTCATGGTATCCAGTTGGCTGGCACGACAAATTCTCAGGCACTGTAGTTATAGATGAGAGGCGCAATGATAGGCAAAATGTGAGCCCTCTTAAAAATATCGGCATGCTCTTAGTCGACTATGTCGTTGTTAACGCCTTCTTCCTTATAGTACTGGTTTTAGTATTCTTATTTCTCAGACCCTTTATTCCAGCGAGCATAAAGCAACAATATCAAAGCAATCGCCAAACTACTCGCCAGGCAGAAAATGTTAGCAAACCAGCAATTACTATCTCAGACGTTTCTGTTTCCCCAAAAACCAGTATAAAATGTCCGACACAGTTCACGTTTTTTGCCACAATAACCGCGAATGAACCAATGACAATAGAGTATGTGTGGGAAAGAAGCGACAATTCAATATCACCTGGGGAGCAAATAACAGTAGCAAAAGGAGAAAGACTACAGGTACATACATCATGGTTCCTTAATAAATCATATGAAGGATGGGAGAGGTTACATATCCTCTCACCATCCAATACCCAATCGCCCCTTATAAACTTCTCCTTGCGTTGTTATTGATCCGTAAGGACGTATGTATTCAGTTCTTTCCAGCGGTTTTGTCATTCTGAGTGTCTGAAAGCCGAAGAATCTTGCATTTTTTAGATCCTTCTCCGCCAGCTGGCCCCGCTGAGCGGGGCTGGCGGATCAGGATGACATTTTACTGTAAACAACTGAATAGTTACGCTGAAGTTACTGCAGAAGATGAGATACATCGGTAACACTTTTGAACTAGAATAGCAGTTCAAG
>CAZTFV010000077.1:0-4317 GCA_964613075.1 uncultured Gammaproteobacteria bacterium
GCAGGCGCTGAGCAATTGAAAATGGTGAGCGGTTTGCCCTGCTCGCCCTGAGCTTTGTCGAAGGGAACTTGTCGAATGGGTCGAACCACTATATTGGAATGTATTTCTATCAGAATATTATAGTGGCATGAACTGGTTGACTTTACTTGTAGGTACTTATAGAATATAGATGTTGTGACAAATAGAAGAGCAGTTAAAATGATGGCAATGATGAGACTTCCTTAGTGGGATGTTCATTTGCCGCGTGAACCTCCCACAAGCGGAGGTTTTTTTTGTGTCTTTTTAAGGAGGTGATCACAATGAAAGACTTACATTTTTCAGTAGCAGATGGCGTACTTGCGTTAGGCGTGAAGGTGCAAACAGCACAAATCTCAGGGATAAAAAACATAAAGACAACAAAAGAATTGTATGAGTATATTGTTTCAGAATTAAAAAAAATAAAAAAATTCTGGAAAGGAAAAAATTACGAAAGTGATCCCACTTTGTTAGGTTTTAGGAATTTACATACCCTAATAGGCAGAAGTAATAGAAAATTTCCTGCCTCACCTGAAGTTCTCCTGAGAATACTGCTTGAAAAAGGTCGCTTTCCACGGGTAAATAGCGTTGTTGATATTTATAATCTTGTTTCTCTCAAAACGAGGTTAGCATTAGGTGCACATGATATTAAGTACATCGAAGGAAATACCACGCTACGATTTACGAACGGAAATGAGAAATTTTTGCCGTTGGGGAGTAATGAATTAGTGCCAGTTCCCGCAGGAGAATATGCATATGTGGATGATGGGAACAATATTATTTGCCGATTGGAAGTATTACAAGTTGAGCCGACAAAAGTTACTACTGATTCTGAGGATATATTTCTTATCATACAAGGAAATTCAAATACTGATAGTGAGTACATTCAGGATGCAGCGAATGAAGTCGTGTCTTTGATAAAGCGATTCTGCGGAGGAGAAGCTAGATTCCTTAATACTTTAGAGTAGGTTGCAGTTCAGATTGCTTCAGGAGATTGCTAGTTAGATATACTTTTTTGAGGGCAGAAAACGAAGCAGGGGCGGAGGGATTCGAACCCCCAGGAGCCGCTTTGGAGGCGGCCCGTTTAGCCGTTAACGAACGCCCCTAGGACGTATATTATACCGAAATACTCCACTGCATACAAACTTACAAGTTATGGAGAAGGGTAAGAGAAGCAGCTTCAATGTATAATATACTAACTTATTATACACAGCCTCAATCAAGAATTGATGGTTTGACGTATCCACCAGCAGCTCTAACGGTATAACGAGCTAGAGAAAAGAGCAATTTCTTAAAGGCTTCAAATTCCTTCTGTTCCTGAAGCTTTCTTAAAGCGATTTCAAAATCCTGTCCATGTAGTTCATGGAATAAACGCATTTTCGCCACAGTAATTCGCGTAAGATGTAAGCTGCTTGCTATTTGTGTATCCAGGAATCCTTCTTTAAGAAGTATGATGATTGCCAGACGTTTTGCTAGCATCAGCTTCTCAGTAGGAGTTAACAAAACATCTAGAAATATTTGCATTTTTTCACCATTGGTTACTTTTGTTAATACGAGATTAAGTGTACTAGTCAATTCGCGCTCAGTTTTCTTAGAGAGTTTGTTCCGAGACACATGCGGCATATGTATAGTATACTAACTTACTATACAGTAGTACCGAATAAGCATGATATCAATAGAATTGGAGTACCAATTTCTGGAGCGAGTATAAAAGAGGAATTTACTTCAATTTCTCAGTCTCTTTATGCTCAGTTACCTTGCGGCAGTGTTTGCAGTATTTCTTTAAGACCAGCTTTTCAGGCGTCTCCATTTTGTTTTTTGTGGTGACGTAATTGCGGTTCTTGCAAACCGAGCAAACCAAGCCGATTGTTATCCTGTGTTCACCCTTTTTAGCCATAGGAGCCATATTATAGCATTATTTACGCCTGACGCAAAGCAGTATTTGTAGAGATTGGTGCGATATGGGCTTGCCCGCGCATGTGGGGTTTGGTAAAATGGAGCCTACGCAGGCCGACATAGCTCAGTGGTAGAGCGGCACTTTTGTAAAGTGATGGTCGGGGGTTCAAATCCCTCTGTCGGCTCAATGCAAATTCTCATCTATTGATACGTTAGTCTCTATAACGTACAATAACAAGGTGAACACGAAAAGAAAAGGGAGTATTGCTGTTGGGGAGGCAATTGCACATTTTATATCGAGAGGTGTCACTGTCTTGGTTTCTATCTCTGACTGCGATAAATACGACCTTGTTATTGATGAGGATGGAGTTTTCAAAAGAGTACAATGTAAATATTCAAGTGATCGGGAACCGAGCGGAGCCTATATAGTATGTTTATACACGTACGGCGGTTATAAAAGTAAAACATACCATACAAAATATAAAACAGGAGATTTTGATTTACTTTTTGTTTATTGTGGCAATGGCGAAAAGTATTTGATTCCTGCTATAGAAGTGATAGGTAAGTCAAAGCTATCGATTGGCAAAAAGAGTTGGAGAAAATATGTAGTTCAGGCTGAGGTGGCGGAGCAGCAATCGCATCTGGCTGTAAACCAGACGGTCGAAAGGCCTCCGGGGGTGCAAGTCCCTCCCTCAGCACAGAAAAACCCCGCTAAAAGCGGGGTTTAATAAACTAACGTGGCTCATTTCTGTCGAAGGCGGAAAAAGTCTGAGCGAGTTTAAGTGCCCAGGTAGTTCAGTGGCAGAACGCTTTCTTGGTAAGAAAGAGGTCGAGGGTCCGATTCCCTCTCTGGGCTCAAGGGTCCGACTTGTCCTGAGCTTGTCGAAGGATTCCCATCGTCGGCTCACAAAAAAACCACTCGCCTCAGGCGAGTGGTTTTTAGGTATTGTTAGGCATTTGAAGATAAATTCGCCCTTAGATACCGGGTCGAAATCTGCGCATTTTCTCAAAAAGTTAATAGGAAGGCTATCTGTCTACCCTCGGGCATACAGAATCCCATCTTGTTCCCTTCGACTACGCCCTGCACCAGACGGTGCGGGGCTACGCTCAGGGTACCTCAAGAAATATGTATTTGTAGAGAAAATTATGTTGCAGCCGACTCGAATATCAAAGAGCAATCCAAGTATATTTCGATTAGATTATTCTGTCAAGGTGTATAGTTTTTTATCGTGAATTAGTCGTTAAAAACCAAGCAACGAAAGGGAAAAATAGTAGATATTTGAAATAAGTTCCTGAAAACCCGGTAATATGAGGAGGAAAAAGATAATAAGCATGCCCATTGAGCCAATTGAGAGATATGAGGCCGCTTGTCGTTCAGGAAGAAGGAGTGAAAAAATCTTTGACCCATCAAGTGGCGGAATCGGAAGCAGGTTGAAAACGGCAAGGAGCATGTTGAGAGCAACAATTCTGGTTAAGATAAGTCCCGGAAGTGTCGATGCAACAGTAAAAAATTGTCCACCGGGAAAAAGTATATGGATAGCCAGTGCGCCAAGAACCGCAAGAATGATATTTGTCAGCGGACCGGCTAGCGAAACGAGAGCAAGGTCTTTCCGCCCATCTTTTAAATTGAAATAATCAACAGGTACAGGCTTGGCTGCGCCGAAAATAACGGGTGAGCCGGTGATGATAAGAAGAAGTGGCAAGAGAATACTATAGAATGGATCAATATGCGGCCGCGGATCAAGCGTAAGTCGTCCCATCAGTCGAGCCGTCGGATCCCCGAGTCGATCCGCAACGTATCCGTGAGCAATCTCATGCAGGATTGCAGAATAAATTAAGATTGCCAATGTAATGAGAGTTTCGAAAGAAAAAAGTGACTCCATAAGCTCCTTTCAGGAGAATTTAGGATTTTGAGATAAGAGTCAAAAACCGTATTTGTAATTATAGCTATTTTTTAGTATACTAACAATCTGGAGAAATCACCTATGGGAAAGAAATGCGAGAACTGTGGCAAAGGCGTCATGTACGGCCACAATGTCAGTCACTCCAAAAGAAGAACACAAAGAATTTTCAAGCCCAATCTGCATGAGGCGCGGGTTATGGCATATGGCATCTATAAACGTATGAAGCTTTGCACCAAGTGTCTTAGGATGTATAAGCGTCTCGAGCAACTTTCCTCACAAAAACCCGAAGCTGCCGTAACAGCTTGATCTTTCTCTTGTCATCCTGAACGAAGTGAAGGATCTACTTCCAGAAAACTCAGATGATACTCAGTTAGCCAGATTTGTCAGCAATTCAGAAAGTCAGACTATCTGATGCGCAGATATTTCTGGAACACCGAGCTTTCCGAGGGCTTAATTAAACAAACGTGTTGTTTTTTTAGTCCTCTTTTTTAATCTTCTAGGG
>CAZTFV010000078.1:0-4273 GCA_964613075.1 uncultured Gammaproteobacteria bacterium
CAGGTGAAGGCAAAAGGCATAAGGAGAATCCCCAGCCGCCGTTCAGCCCACGTAGAGTTGGTAAACCACACGGTATTATCTGTCTATAAAGGTCATAAAATCCCTATTCTGGTTGAGGCGGAGATGGTTGAAAGCTTTGATGAAGTGAAAAAGGACTTGGTAAAATGCGGATTTGCCTATCATATCTGCGAGCTTATTGATGGACTCTGTCCTGAGAATCAAGAGCACAGCGCAGTCTTTCATCTCTTAGAAGAAGTATTTGGAAGAATGAGAACAGAAGAAGATCTCGTGCTTCTCATTCATGATTTTGAGATAGCGCTTCTGACAGAGCTAGGATTTTGGAACAAAAGCTCAGCGCTTTCGGCAAGATTAGATACGAAGCACTATATTGAGAATATTTTAGAGCGAAGACTTAGGAGTAAAAGCATTTTTTCCAAAATGAGCTAAGGCTCAGGCTTATTTCCCCGTTGCCGCATAAACACAGTGATTTGCTCCAGAATCCATAAATCGGGACGATTGATATGAGGTAATGCATCAGTAATCGTATGTTCTGGAGTATCAGGAGGATAAGGATTTCCTGCGTTTGGTGGCTCAGTGATTAAGCCTGTAACCCTGAGTAATGTTATTTCCGAAGTTTCTAGGCATGTTGCTAATCTATTTAGGTATGGCTGTCGTGGAATATCTATTCTGCCTGCCTCGACTTGCGATAGATAACTTGAGTCAACATGAACGCCATCTGTACTCATGCATCTGAGTAAATCTTTTCGTTTCAGGCCCAAATCATCTCTTCGTCTTCGTATCCAATCTCCCAACTCGATTCCCATGGTCGAATATTACCATAAAGCTTGCGATAATTCTTCTCTTTTCGCTCCACACTTTTTCTGCTATCATACGGCTAATATGGTTGAGAATACGCATATAGATAATGTGATGGAAAAGTTGGTGTCGCTTTGTAAGCGGCGGGGGTTTATTTTCCCCGGTTCTGAACTATATGGTGGATTGAATGGAACGTGGGACTTGGGGCCTGTTGGCGTTTTACTTGCAAATAATATCAAAAATGAATGGTGGAAGAGCATGGTGCTTCAGAGAGACGATATTGTCGGTCTTGATACTTCAATACTACATGCTGCTCGCGTCTGGGAAGCATCAGGTCATGTTGCGTCTTTCACCGACCCTTTGATAGAGTGTAAAGTCTGCCATGCACGATTCCGGGCAGATCACAATGACCAGATCGCGGAGCACGAGAAGACGCACAAAGAGAATGTCGAATGGACAGATATCAAACATTTTAATTTGATGTTTAAAACCTTTGTAGGTCCTGTGGATGAAGAGGCAAATAAGACATATCTTCGACCAGAGACAGCGCAAGGTATTTTTATCAACTTTTCAAACGTCCTTGAATCAACACGCGTTAAGATTCCATTTGGCATCGCGCAGATTGGTAAGGGTTTTCGCAATGAAATTACGACTGGAAACTTCCTCTTCCGCGTGCGGGAGTTTGAGATGATGGAGCTTGAGTTTTTTGTGAAGCCCGGTACTGACAAGGAATGGCATGAGTACTGGAAGAAAGCACGCCTGCAGTGGTTTTTGGATCTTGGTATACAGCAGGAGAACATAAAGGTGATTGATCTACCGAAAGAAGAGCTCGCACATTATTCCAAAGGCACAGCCGAAATCTGGTACAACTGGCCCTTCGGCAGAGCTCAGGGCAAGCCAGGCTTTGCTGAGCTTGAAGGCATTGCCAATAGGGGCGATTATGATCTTTCCCAGCATGCGAAGTATTCTGGTAAGGATATAACATATTTTGATCAAGAGACACGTGAGTGTTTTGTGCCGTATATTATTGAGCCCTCAGTTGGTGTGGGGCGCGCGATGTTGGCATTTCTTATTGACTCGTATTCCGAACAGGACTCTCGGGTTTTATTAAAACTTCACCCAAAACTTGCGCCATATAAAGTTGCCGTTTTTCCGCTTCTAGCAAACAAAGAAGAACTGGTTTCAAAAGCGAGAGGAATTTATGAAAGCTTGAAGCTAGAAATGATGGTTGTTTTTGATGATAGAGGAAATATCGGTAAGCGCTATCTGTATCAAGATGAAATTGGCACACCGTGGTGTGTGACAGTTGATTTTCAAACTTTAGAAGACGAGACGGTGACGGTGAGAGATAGGGATACGACGAAGCAAGAGAGAGTAAAAATAGGGAACTTGGAGAATTATTTTAAGGAGAAACTGAAATAGCATATTGTTCGAGCTTGTCGAGAACTAACTTCTCGACTCGCGGAGTTTACCCTGAGTAGAATCGAAGGGCTCGCTCGAAGAATATTACGAACTATTATTGACAAAGCTTGAGGAGTTGTTACAATTTATATAAATAGGCATGAAGGATAAAAATCTACTTATTGTCGGCGTGATTATCTTGGTTGTTCTTGTCGCCGGCGGATACTACTTCTTCGGTATACAAAAGTCTTCAAAAAAAGCAAATACAGATACTACGATCAGTCAGGACGCTATCATTCCAACGCTTTCTGTTGAAGAGATCGGGCTGACACTTGAGGCAAGTCCGAATGGAAAACAAGTTAAATTTATTATTGCAAAAGCTGACGGAATAAAGCTCATTGAGTATGAGTTGACCTATGATGCTGATATTCCTCCGGATCAGCAGCTGGAGGGCGCGGAGGAAGGCCAGAAAGTCACAAGAGCCGCGACCGGTGAGGCGGATCTTGAAGGAGACTCCAGTTATGAATCAAAGTATTTGGATCTGGGTACATGCTCAAGCGGTACGTGCCGTTACGATACAGGCGTTGCATCAGTAAAGCTCATCCTCAAAATCACAAAGACTGATGGGAAGGTTTATTCAGCCGAAGCCTCACTAGAATTATAATGCGAATTTTCTTACATTTCTCCACTCTACCTGTTGTGTAAATTTGTCCGTCCTCACACAATTTTTTCATATTAACCGATTGACAAGCTCGGCAGAAAGGTTTTTAATAGTAAAAAGTAGTGAAAAGTAGTGATTAAGACATCAGAGACTAGGTATGTTGATCGGGCAGATTGAAGGAAAGGTTGGAGAAAAACATCAGATTGCATTCCCAAAGAAGTTTCGAGAGATACTCAGGGACGAGCTGATTATTACAAAAGGATTTGAGCACTATCTCATTGTTGTTTCACGCGCTAATTGGAAAACATTGCTTGAAGGGACTGAGGGAAGACCGTTTACGAATAGAAATTCACGAGAGCTGCAGCGATTTTTACTCGGGAATGCGACGAATGTGACTGTTGATGCGCAAGGACGATTTGTTCTGCCTGAATTTTTACGAAAACACGCATATATCAACAAAGAAATAATTTACGCTGGGATTGAGCGGTTTGTTGAGATTTGGGATAAGGGTGAGTGGGAGAAACAGCAGGAAAACCTATCCAAAAACATCGCTTCAATTGCGCAGCGGTTAAATGGACGGGATGAGCGGAATGAGTGAGTTTCACAGAAGTGTTCTTTTACATGAAGCAGTTGATTTATTGAACGTTAGACCCGGTAGAAAGTATATCGATGCAACGCTTGGGGGCGGAGGACATGGGCTTGAAATAGCTAAAAAAGGTGGATTGGTTCTTGGAATTGATACTGATGAAGACGCAATTGAGTTTGTTGGGAGAAAAATTAAGAGTTTAGAATTAAGAATTAGGAATAATATACGGATAGCGCATGGGAATTTCAGTGAGGTTGGAGAAATTGCGAGAGAGAATGGATTTGAAAAGGTAGATGGGATTTTGTTTGATTTGGGTGTGTCGAGCCATCAATTTGATGAGGCAGAGCGTGGTTTTAGTTTTGCCAAAGAAGGCCCGCTTGATATGCGGATGAGCAAAGATCTGAAAGTAACTGCGAAAGATTTGGTGAACGGATTGACAAAGCAGGAATTAGAGGAATTATTTACCCGGCTTGGGCAAGAGCGATTTGCCAGGAAAATTGCCGACAGCATTGTGAAGGCCAGAGCAAAAAAGCAAATAGCGACGACAGGAGAGTTGGCAGAAATAGTAAGAAAATCTGTTTACCGCTCTGTATATGATGTGCATCCGGCAACGCGGGTCTTTCAGGCGTTACGAATAGCGGTGAATGACGAGCTTAATGCGTTGCGGGAAGCACTGCCACAGGCGGTTGATTTGTTAGAGGATAGTGGACGAGTGGTGGTTATTTCTTTCCACTCGCTTGAGGATAGGATTGTCAAACAGACATTTAAACAGTTTGAGAGCGATGGGCGCGGAGCAATTCTTACGAAGA
>CAZTFV010000079.1:0-4224 GCA_964613075.1 uncultured Gammaproteobacteria bacterium
TATCATTCATGGGAAAGTGCATAAAAGAGCGATCATTGTTGATGACATGATATCAAGTGGTGGGACAATTGTTACTGCTTGTCAGCTGCTGAAGAAGAAAGGAGTAAAGGAGATATATGTTTTCGCAACTCATCCTGTTTTTTCCGAAAGAGCGCCGGAGTTATTGCAAGAGTTACAGGCAAAAAAAGTCTTTGTGACAGATACAATTTTTGTTTCCAAATTCTCGCAATTTCCAAAGCTTGAAATCATCTCCGTCGCAGATCTTATCAGTGAGCAGTTGCAGTGGAGATAAATTTATATTCCTCAGCAGCATGAAGGGGAGGGGTGAATTCATGTATAATGGTTTAAATCTTCCGTCCTCCTCGACCTGATCGAGGATCCAGATTCTCAGTCCCTCCAAAGGCGGGCAGGCAAGCTGAGAATGACAAGGTAGGGCTGTTCATATGAAAATACCACGCGCTGTACAGAATGTGATTGATAGTTTTGAGCGGTTACCCGGCATCGGGCCCAAAAGCGCCCAGCGGTTGACATTTTATTTACTTCATGTTCCTCAAGGTGAGTTGGATCGGATTGGAGAGGCGTTCCAAAATTTAAGAAAAGAGACTGTTTTATGTTCAATCTGTCATACGGTTGATGAGACGGATCCCTGCAGTATTTGTTCGAATGCGGAACGGGAAAAGTCGGTTATTTGTGTTGTTGAGCAGCCGCTTGACGTTTTGGCATTAGAAAAAAGCGGACGGTATAAAGGCGTATACCACGTTTTGCACGGAAGGATAGACCCATTGAACAACATCGGTCCGGATGAAATTTACATCGGTCAACTCCTCGAGCGGGTAAAAAACGGAGATATTAAGGAAATAATACTGTCTACAAATCCGACGATGGAGGGAGAAGCGACGGCAATGTATATTGCAAAGCAGTTAAAAAATATTGATCATAATTTGAAAATTACCCGGATAGGACGGGGACTTCCAGTCGGCAGTGATTTGGAATATGCCGACCCCACAACCCTCGACCGTGCTATTGAGGGGAGAAGTGAATATTAAGTCATAATTCGCATGTCAAATATAATCCTAAGTGATCGGAGATGTCTTCATCGACTACATGAAAATCTTTCACGGTTACATCATCACTGACATAAATATAATCAACTGCCAGGCCGGGTGGGAAAAGATGCGTCGCCTTGTGCGTCCGCGGGTTAAGTGTATTGGTAATGTGATTTTCAACTGTCAAATTTCTGGCTAGAGAATCTATCCATTTGACAACTTGCGATGATGCATTTACATTAAAATCTCCTGTCAGAATGAAGGGTATATCAACGGTTTGCATATACTCAAAAAGCTTCTTTCCTTGCTCCAATTTATGTAGTTCATCTTTACTGTTGGGGCCCCAGGTGAGATGCGTCGTCACAACGCGAAAGCGTTTACCTTCTTTTTCTAACTCAAGCTTAAGTACGGTTCGTGGATCTTCCTGAAATTTCCGTCCCGCGAAAGCAGGAATTTCCGCGTAATCTTTCAGGTAAATAATATCCTTATTCGTAATAGCAAAAGTAGGTTTGTAGAAAATTGCATTGGCTTCATAGGATTCTTTCTCACCGACCAAATTCCACGACTGTGTCCGAATGCCCTGGTAGCCAAGTCGTGTTTTGATTTCCTCAAAATTATCTGTTAGTGTTGCACTAATCCTTCCTCCGGAAACTTCCTGAAAGCAGAGAATGTCAAAATCTTCATCCTTCAGATAGTTGACCAGCTGGTCAATATATCTGCCGTAGAGGATATTTAAGTGGAGAAGTTTTAGTGTCATCACTGATTCATTATATCAGTCGATGGTATAATGCGGTAATGATTACAAAAGAAGCGGTAACGGAGCAGCTCAAAACCATCATCGACCCGGAACTTAACTTCAATATTATTGATCTGGGGTTAGTTTATTATGTAGCGATTGATCAAGATAAGAGTTTGGTGACTATTACCATGACATTGACGACACCAGGGTGTCCTCTATCTTTTGTTTTTGAAGAGTGGATTCCTGAAGCGGTAAAGAAAGTAGAAGGAGTGAAAGGAGTGAAGATAGACCTCGTCTGGGAGCCTGCATGGGACCCCGATAAAATCTCAGATGAGATAAAAGAGGAAATGGGAATAATACGGTAGAAAGAATTGTAATATTACTGTATTGCTTACTAATTTGTCAGCTAGTCTGACTTACAAACAATTCTCTTGCTTGATCTAAAATAGGGTCAACAACCCCTTTGACGGCTTTATGAAACAACAAAGCACCTGAGCCACCAGCCACTATTACTCCAGCTTGCATGACTCGATCATTTCCCATCTCATCACCTATAGCCGCAGCGCTCACTCCGACCGCAAACACAGCAATAGCTGCTCTTGTAACTGGCCCAAGCCTTAGCCCTTCAAACGAAGCTGACGGATATAATTCTGAGTAATTACTGTGTGAGTATAGACTTTTATGTAATTCCTTATCTCGTTTATACAGATCCTGCTCTACCATGGCAGGATTATAACACAAAACTTTCTGCTACACTATACCTATGCAGATTGGGAAAGTCCTTGGTAATTTTGAGGATGAGATAGAAAAGGGTGTTAAGCGGCAGTTTAAGCAGACGGCGCAAGCGGTGAAAGGGCAGTTTTCTTCACAAAAGCCCTCTTCTGCTCAACCTTCGGGAGGACAAGCGACAGGTAGCACAGATGTTGGAACAAGCGAACAAGGTGGGGGAACACAACAAAGCCAGCAGTCAACAACCGATCAATTTGCCAAAGAGTTTATCGAGGATATGTACGCGCCTACTGCGAACAATCAACAACCAACAAACGACGGCCAACAAACAGGAAATAAACAGCCGAGTGCATATTTTCAACAATTAACGCAAAAAGGAAAGACGCCTGATGAAGCGCAGAAACTCGAAGCGCTTCGTAAGAAGTTGCATGAAGAAATGTATTACATACCATTGACAAAACGTCAGCAACGGCAGGAAGAAGAGCGACCGGCGGAAAAAGTAGAAAGAGAGAAAATGGAAGAGCTAAAGCTTGAGGATGAAAAGAAGAAAAAAGAACCACCGCCACTGGCGGTCCAGATGGCTGCCCAAAAAGCCGAAAAATTCCCTGGGGTTAGCGGGTAATTGTTACAGTTTTACATATTGCAAACCAAATATTTGAAGAGTAAAGTAAATGAACTATGTTAACAAAAAGTGACGTTTCAGAAATCAGAAAAGTTATTCGAGAAGAGGTAGGTAACGAAACGCAAGCGATAAAAGAAGAACTTCAAGCGGATATCAACATGTCGCGGATGAGAGTACAGAGTGACATTCAAGAGCTGAAAGACAGAATAAAAAACCTCGAGATTAGAATTGCAAAAATGCATAAAGACCTTAGAAATGAGATAAAATTTGTTTCGCATATACTTGACAAAGAAAACATGGCAACGCTCAAAAGAGTAAAAAGGATCGAGGAACATCTTCAAATCTCTCCTGCCTAATAATGAGCTCTCCTGTAACGCTGCTTCTTGGTTTTGATTGGGGATAAAGCACGCGTTTGAGGCAGATCACGTTATCGCTGTCTCGACCATTGTCCAGGCGTGGTGAATATCTTATTTGGTATTTATTATATATGTACCAGGTCGGCTTATTTCGCTAGCCTCAAATTTGTGTTACAATCCAATGAGCTAAAGCTAAATTGACCTAATTAGTCTAATTAACCTAATTGACCTAAAATTTAGATATTTGACATTGGAGCTTTTTTAGAAATTAGAATAATTAGAGCAATTAGAAATTTTTCTATGTTGAAACTATATAATTCTCTCACTCGCAAAATAGAGGATTTTAAACCAATAAACCCACCAGTCGTGACCATGTACACCTGTGGCCCAACTGTCTATGATTTCGCGCATATCGGGAACTTCCGTACCTATACAACAGCAGATCTTCTCGTTCGTGCGCTGCAATACAATAATTATGAAATAAAGTATGTGATGAACCTGACTGATGTCGGGCATTTGACTGGCGATAACCTCGGCGATGCGGATACGGGTGAGGACCGGATGGAAAAATCTGCTAAAAGAGAAGGCAAGACCGCGTGGGAGATTGCGGAGTTTTACACAGACGCCTTTTTGAAAGATTATGATCTTTTGCATTTGACCAAACCAGAACTTTTTGCCAAAGCCACGGATCATATTAAAGAGCAGATTGAACTGATTAAAAGGCTTGAAGAA
>CAZTFV010000080.1:0-4151 GCA_964613075.1 uncultured Gammaproteobacteria bacterium
AATCAATATTTTGTCCAGCAGAATTATTACAATTCACTGGATTGGCAATATGGATATGGGGAAGCAATATCTGAATTGCAGAAGATAGAAAACAAGTATAGAAAGATCATCGTCTCAAACCAGGCACCACTTGATCAATCATATATATTCTTTTTGTTCTACCTACAATATCCGCCTGATCAATATCAGAAAGAGGTTCTGGAAGCGTCAGGTGGTTTCCGAGAAAATCACGCATTTGGCAAATATGAATTTAGGACAATAAATTGGAATAGCGAAGAAAAGGGAAAGGAAGTGCTCTACATCGGACGACCTGGCGACTTCCCCAATGTTCCTACCATTAAGACTATAGACTACCTCGACAACACTCCCGCGATCAAGATTGTGGAAAACTAGTCGGAATTATGAAAAAGCGAGCATGGATTTTTTTACTTGCAATACTCATTCTCCTTATTTTTTTCAGATTTTATCAGCTGGAGGAGAGAGCGCAGTTTACTTGGGATCAGGTTGATAATGCATGGCAGGCAAAAAATATCATCATTAACCACCGGTACCCGCTTTTGGGTATGCCTGTAAAACAAGATACCGGCATTTTCATCGGACCACTGTATTACTACCTCATCGCACTGTTTTACTGGATGTTTGATTTAGATCCTATTGCCTCACCGATTTTTGCAGGAGTTACCAGCATTATTACGTTTTTCGCGCTATTTTATGTTGCAAAAAAATTGTTTTCAGTTCAAGTGGCGCTCGTTACAGTATTTTTAAACAGTATTTCCTTTTATATCATCTACGCTGACAGAATTCAGTGGCCGGTTAATTTTATTCCTGTGGTATCCATGCTTATCTTTTATTTTCTTTATAATGTGCTTATCGGAAATGCAAAATATATTCTGGCGTTAGCATTGGTACTTGGTTTCTCATTTCATATCCATCTCACATCAATGTTATACTTTATCATTCTTCTCTTCTGCTTTCCTTTATTTCCTAGAACAAAAGAATTTTTCAAACATGTCTTGCTATCTACTCCACTCTTTCTTGTCTGGTTTATTCCCATAGTCATTGATCAACTGACGAGCAAGAATCAAACAAACAATCTCTATGAGTTTATTCACAACAATTACCATGGTATTCATTTTCGACGGATTCTCCAGCTTGCCAACGACGCATTCATCGAAACTGAGAATCCGATTGTTGTACCGTTTTTGCGTCAGCTGAAATTTATTTTTCTGCCTCTGTTTATCATTGTTTATTACGTTATTGACCGTACACGAAAAAAGTTTATTTTTTGCTACTTGCTACTTTTATGGTTTCTTGTCCCGTGGTTTGTCTTTTCAGTATATAAAGGAGACTTATCAAATTATTATTTCTCCCAAACAAGACTGTTGGTAGTGATAATGTTTGCTTATCTCATTGTAAGAGCATGGCAGGTAAAAAATATGTTAGTAAAGGTATCTATTGCAGCTCTTTTCATAGGATTTACTTTTATCAATGTCCGGCAGTTTTTTCTTTATGATACATGGGGGCTTGCGAACGATAAAAAAAAGGCCTATAGGTCGGTGAAGGAAAGCAGAGGAAATGAGTTCACTCACGGTTCGGCACAATCCTATCTGTATTACTATTACGAACGCAAGTTTTACGGAAAAGAATGAATAAGGTTTTAGTACTCTTTTTACTAATTATACTGTTGGCGTTATTCTTTCGGTTCCATATGCTTTCTCGCGTCCCACCGAGTGCCTCACTTGATGAGGCGTCAATCGGCTATAACGCGTACTCTATTCTAAAAACGGGAAAAGATGAATATGGAAACATATTACCAGTACTCCTTCGGGCATATGACGACTGGCGACCCGGTCTCTATGTATATCTGGTCATTCCATTTTTACCTCTCTTTGGCTTAAGTACACTGGCAGTCCGGTTGCCTTCTGTTCTTTTGTCGGTATTCACGGTTTATCTTACGTATAGACTAGTCCGCGAGCTATTTGGGAAAGAAAAGATACTGGCATTTGGTAAACAGATCAACAGCGAACACCTCGCCCTGCTTGCTTCTTTTTTGTTGGCGATTTCTCCCTGGCACATCTATTTATCAAGGCTTGGTCATGAAGTAAATCTTGGGTTAACTGCCTTTTTGCTCGGTATATACTTTTTCATACGAGCAATACGGCATGCTAAAAAAACAGGGTCTTTCATAGCATCCTCGATTTTTTTCGTTCTTTCTCTCTATGGTTATCAAAGCCAAAAAATCATTGTTCCTATCATTCTTTTCGGAGCAGTCGTGTTGTTTTGCAGGAAGAAAATGTACCAGTGGAGAGAAGTCGTTCTTGCGGCAGTAATAGGGATTATCCTCATTGTTCCTTTCATTATCGCTTCATCGAGTCCACAGGCACTTATTCGTTTTAAGGCAACATCTGCTTTCTCAAGTATTGATCAGAAATATCAGGAAAGCGCAGAAAAAATACTTGAAGCGAGGAAAAATGAAGATGTAATGGGCGAAATTTTGCATAACAGGAGATTTATTGTTCCTAAAATTCTTATCAGCAACTATGTATCTCATTTCAACCCATTATGGCTGTTCACAAATAGCGGGAATGAGCAACACAAGGTTCCCAATCTCGGATTACTCTATATTTGGGAGTCGGTATTTATCGGTATCGGTTTTTTCATTTTTTTCCTATCAAACATCAGTCCGAGATATAAGGCTTTCATTCTGCTCTGGTTTTTCTCATCCCCTCTGGCCGCAGCGATCACAACTGGTGCGCCCCACGCAATGCGATCATATACGTTTTTACCGCTATGGCAATTGTTTTGCGCATTAGGGATTCTTATGGCATTTGAATATTTGCGTCAACTTATTTCAAGCAAACTGCTTATTGGTTTATTTGCGTTCGTATCTGTAATAAGCGGTATATATTTTGCGGTAAATTATTTTGTTGTTTTTCCAAAAATACAATCTTCATCGTTTCAGTACGCCCTCTCAAAAGCTATCCCATATGCAAAACGGGTTGAGAAAGAGTATCCGCAGATTGTCTTTTCCAATGAGGACAATTTGCATCAATCATATATGTTTTTTTTGTTTTACAGCAAGTATGATCCAAAGCTTTATCTGTCTTTGGGCGGGACAAAATCCGGCGGTTTTGCAGAGGCGCATACAATCGGGAAGTATAGATTCCAGTCCATAGACTATAGCAAAATTCCAAAGGGAGCACTGATAGTTGGGAACAATTTCGAAATACCCCAAACAGCAAGCACATTACAAACAATTTCAAACCTTGACGGCGCTGCCGTGATAGAGGTTGCAGAAAAATGAACAAGAAAGCACTTTTTCTTTTTTTCATTATTTTCATCATAGGTTTTTTATTGCGGGCACAGGAAACGATTTCTAAAAACTTTATTTTCCTGATTGACCAAGGCCGGGACATGCTGGCTGTTAAAAATATTGTCTTTGACCACCACCTCACCCTTATCGGACCATACACCAGCCTTCAAGGGGTATTCCAGGGCCCGCTTTGGTATTATTTACTCTCTATTCCGACATTTATTACCAACGGGGATCCGTGGGGCAGTGTTGTCTTGATGCTGCTGTTGAGTCTTTCAATTTTGCTTATCGTATTTTTCTGGCTCAAAAGGGATTTTGGTACTAATACAGCGCTTCTTACCGCATTTTTACTTGCTGTTTCTCCTGAAGCGGTAGCTGCCGCAACGTATAGCTGGAATCCACACCCAATGTGGTTTTTGATTCCAGTTTCTTGCCTTTTTTTCTATAAGGTTATAAAGAAGCGATACAGGTTCCATCTTTTACTTTGGCCCTCTCTTAGCCTCATGTTTCATTTTGAAACAGCGCTCGCGGTATTCTTGTCTATTGCCAGTTTTATTGTTTCGGTAGTATTTTACAGAGCAAATTTGAAAAATAAATTCTTCTTGTATGGACTGCTTATCGCAGGTATATTTTTTCTTCCCCAGGTATTGTTTGATCTGCGTCATGACTTTCTCATGAGCCGCTCGGCGCTCAAAATTCTTACTGGTAGTAATCAGGGGTTAATAGTAAAAGGAGAAAGTCTGAATTATATTAATTTGGTCCAAAATCATGTCATAACATTTTTTGAAAACTTCCGATCGTCATTCAGCGACGGGAGAAGCGTTGTTTTATTTGCAAA
>CAZTFV010000081.1:0-4137 GCA_964613075.1 uncultured Gammaproteobacteria bacterium
AGGATTACCACCTTCCAGGTGGTTTAGCTTGACACCTTCCCTTTTTTAAACCCTCAAAGAGAGGGGAAACTTGCATTTTGCATGAGTTTCCTTTATTGCACATAAACAAAACTAACAAAATTTGAGATTTAGCGTTTTAGAAATAAAAAGTTAGATTTGGAGTTTCCGCGGGACAGAGGTATCTGGAAGAAAAACGGGTTGCAATGTTCTGGGCAGCAGCGGTTCATTGTTCCTCATAATCAAACTCACAAGTATTATAGTCTTCTTAAGCGCTTTTTGAAAGATATCAATATCGTCATGTGCTGAGTTTACCCGTATGTGAAATGTGCCGTACGGATCTTTTTTCCAGTTCCAGCTCGTCTCTCCAGTAAAAACAGCATCGTTATATCCTTTGGTGAATTTATAATCACACAGGTACTCAAGCAAAATATGCTCAAATAGATGACCTATTTCTGTGCTTTGTACTTCCTTTGAGAAAGGCAGCTTGTCATCGTTGAAGCATTTTGAGCGGAATATCTGTGGGAGAGATGTATTGAGAATATCGTACGTTTCAGGAATGCTCCTCGTATTGACGATCATGCCAAAAACAGTCATGGTAATTCTCGCTCGTTTTTTTCCGAATCGTATGGTGAGGGTAAATAAATTTGAAACCGTATAGGATAAAGGCTGTAAAATGAGCGGTTGTGGTCTAGGCATAGGCAGGAATTTACTACGTTCATGTAAACTGAACGTAGTTTACCAGTTTTTAACCCGTGTCTTACCGGATTCTTACTCAGAATAGATAATCCTATTCCCAGTGTCAAGCTAGTCAAAACGAGTTCAAAGAATTAAAAAATTGAAGCCGATACTGAAGAGTTAGTCAGCAGGATAGGGAGAAGTATGTATCATTGGCCGTGGGCCTTCAATCGACTCTCTTTTTACCCTCGGCAAATGTTTCAGCAGTACGATCGGCAATACCTCATCCATATGCTCGACAAATTTAAAGGCGAGATCTTTTAATACCTCCTGCGGAACATCTTCCAAGTCTTTCTCATTATCTTTTGGCAAAACAATTGTCTTAAGACCCGCCCTGTGTGCAGCAATTACCTTTTCCTTGATCCCACCGATTTCCAGCACGCGTCCACGAAGGGTTACCTCGCCTGTCATACCGACTTTTCTATTCACCGGATTTTTCGTAAGAGCTGAAATAATTGCTGCGGTAATTGCAGCACCTGCGGAAGGACCGTCTTTTGGTACGGCACCTTCTGGCACGTGCACATGAACATCAAGCTTCTGGTAAAACTTTTCAGGTAAGCCAAATTTATCGTACCGAGCACGGATATAGGACATAGCTGCTTGGCAGGACTCCTTCATTACGTCCCCAAGCTGTCCGGTGAGGATAAGATTTCCCCGGCCTGGCATGAGAGCCACTTCGATAAAGAGAATGTCTCCTCCTGCTTCAGTCCAGGCAAGCCCTGTTGACATGCCTGCTTCATCTTTTTTCTCAAGCATTGTGCCTTTATATTTAATCGGTCCCAGGTATTTGGAGGCGTTTTTCGCAGAAATCAGAATCTTCTCTTTATCTCCTTCTGCCACTTTCTTTGCGACTTTTCGCATAATCATCGCAATCTTTCTCTCAAGATTACGGACCCCCGCCTCACGGGTATAGTGATGAATAATAAATTGTATTGCATCATCGGTAAATTCTACCTTTTTATCATCAAGTCCGTGACTGTCTAATTGCTTTTTGAGCAAAAACTTCTTTGCAATATGAAACTTCTCATCATGCGTATAGCCTGCAAATTGAATAGTCTCCAGTCTATCTCGAAGCGCCGGCGGAATAGTATCCAGAACATTTGCCGTTGTGACAAACATGACATCCGAAAGATCAAATGGCACTTCCAGATAATGATCGGAGAATTCGGAATTTTGTTCCGGATCCAATGCCTCAAGAAGCGCTGATGAGGGGTCACCACGAAAATCAGTTCCTACTTTATCGATCTCATCAAGCATAAAGACGGGATTCTTCGTCCCCGCATCCTTAATGCCCTGAAGGATTCTTCCGGGTAAGGCGCCGACATAGGTTCTGCGGTGACCGCGAATTTCTGCCTCATCACGGATTCCGCCCAGCGATACTCTGACGAATTTTCGTCCCAGCGCCCGGGCAATTGATTTCCCCAGTGAGGTTTTTCCTACCCCAGGCGGCCCAACGAAACATAAAATCGGTCCTTTCATCTTACCTGCCAATTTATGAACAGCTAAATACTCAACAATACGCTCTTTTACTTTAGGTAAGCCGTAATGATCCTCGTTGAGAATATCTTCCGCGGTTTTAATATCAACGGTACTCCCGCTCATAATACTCCACGGAAGACCTATTAACCAATCAATGTAGTTGCGGATATACCCTGCCTCAGGATTGAACTGATTCATGTTACCCAATTTCTTTACCTCTTTCTTGGCCTTTTCTTCAACGTCCTCAGGCATTTTCGCTTCTTTAATCTTCATCATCAGTTCTTTTATCTCGCTGCCTTCCTCTTCTCCAAGCTCTTTCTCAATTGTGCGCAACCGTTCCCGAAGCATTGCTTCACGCGCGCCTTTCTCAAACCGCTCTTGCGTCTTACTTGCGATTCGCCGCTCAAGCTCCAAAACCTTAATTTCTTTCCCCAGTAACTCAACCAGTTTTTGAAGCCTTACCTTTACATCCGTCATTTCCAAAAGCTCCTGTCGCTCAGTCGGCTTAAGATCCAAAGCTGACGCAATAAGATCTGACAACTCAGACGGTGAGTTCTCAGACATAATATTCATAAAGACCAAAAAGTCAGCAGTCTTACCAAAATTCATTGCACGGCGGAACTCGTTGGTCAGGTGATTACAAAGCGCCTGTATCTCAGGCGTATTTTCAACAATATCAGGAATCTCTACAACTTTAGCCATGAAGAACGTATCATGCTTCTCAAAGGAGATAATCTCAACTCGGGAAATACCTCTGACCTGCGCATTGATCTCGCCATCAGCCCGGATCATGCGCTCTATCCTAGAGAGTGTACCAATCTTATAAAGATCCTCAACACTCGGATCATTAAGCCTGGCATTTTTCTGCAAGACAAAACATACAATTCGCTCGTGTTGGAAGGAGGATTCAAGCGCTGCAAGGCTTTTCGGTCTTCCAAATGTCAAAACGGAGTCAGTATTGGGGAAAATAATGCCGTCCCTGATCGGAATAACTGGAATTATCTTTTCTGCGGGACTTACACTGGATTTATCCATAATTTTATTAGCACTCTATCATAGCACCTGCTAATTGTCAAGTGCTTATACTTTGAGAGAGTACCTCATTAAACCACCCTTTAATAATTACGTCAACCCCTTTTTTCCTGGGTTGACAAATATATATCAACCTCTAAAATGATCATATGAACAACAATAATAGCGGAAAAAACCAAAAGACACAGGTACAATTATCTCGTCCTGATATGCTTTTGCGAAACTTGCACTCGGCCGAAGGACGACTTTCAGATATTATTACAGCATCAGCTGGCAGTATGTACTTCGTTTATCTGCATATCCTTTTATTTACTGCTTTTTTTATATTCAGACCTTTTGAGGTCGATTTTTTTAATATCTTCCTTTCCCTGGAAGCAATCTTTCTCGCAACATTTATCATGATTTCACAGAATAGACAGGCGCTAGTTGATACGTACCGGGAATATGAAGAAGAACAGGAGCAAAAAGAAGAAGAAAAAGAACAAGAGGAACTCGAAGAAGAGGTTGCCGACATTCAGAAAGACCTTGATGATATTAAAAGAGCAATCTCATTTATCCAACAAAAAGTTTCAGTAGTTGAGAAAGCACGTGCCAATGCACTCCAAACTGGAGTAAGAAAATAGTACAGACTTCACCGCCTAACAAACAACACCGCATACTGGAGGGTAAGAAAAAGCAATTATCAGAAGGAGAGAAATAACGCGGAGTTTTCTGTAGTGTTTAAATCTGGGCAGGAAAGAAAATATCAAGTGTGGGGGATTATAACAAAACCTTGTAAGAAAACCCTTGACTTTCTTACAATTGTGATATAATGCTTTCGATTTATGGTACAAACTATCCTCGTTGTTGAAGACGACAAAGGGCTTCAGAAATACTTAAAAGAGCTTCTCC
>CAZTFV010000082.1:0-4098 GCA_964613075.1 uncultured Gammaproteobacteria bacterium
AACAAGGTATCTTTGTCCCCATCCTTTTTTCCTTCTGGATAATAACAGTATAATTGGCGACGTTTTGTTTCATACAGTGAGATTATAGCACACCATAACTAGCATTCAGCATAAGAGTTGAGTACTATAGAAGTATGCACCAGCTTGTGAACCACAAGTATTTTTTTGTTATCTTACTCTTCTTGATCCTTGGTATTGGTATTACGGTCTTTCTCTCACAACGTTCTACTGATTTTCGCCAACGCGCACAAACTCCCGCGTTTTACGATACCTTCTTCCCTGTCGGGCCGTTTGATGCTTCAATTGGCGACGCACCGACCTTAACAACAGTTATCAATGACGTGACAACTGCAGGCATGGATTCACTCATGATGAACAACAACCAAATAACGAATATCAATCAACAGAATATGTTGACGACAGCTGATCAGAAAAATTTCAATATGCTTGAAGGCCCACAAAATGAACTCCATACACAATGGTGGTCGAAATACGCTACTGCGCCAGCTACTCTTGAGGCTGCCAAACAAATTGCTTCACCGCTTATTGATTTGATGAAAAACCACCCCAGTTTGAAAGCGTATAACATAGCAGATGATGCAAATGCTTATACGCTTAAAAAACGAAATTTGATGGCACAAGCTTTTCATGAGCTTGACCCAACGCGACCTGTCTCCTATCTTGTCAATGATGAGCCAGAACTGGAGCGGTACGAGCTACAGCCAACAACACCCGAACCAAAAGTAGCGTTTTACTACCAGTACCCGGCACGGCTTGGGAACCTACCGTGTCAATGGGATTACACTGAAGAAAGTCGGGTAACAAGACAAAACATTCCAAATGGCATACCGTTCTACCCAGTCATGCAAACCCATGACACGACAAAAAACTATTTAGGCCAAGTTATCACGACCAGTCCTGCTGCGGCGCGGTTACCAACAGTTGAAGAATTACGACTGCAGCAGTGGTCAGCAATTGGTGAAGGAGCAACTGGCCTTTTCTGGTTCACCTGGAATGATGTCACGATTCTCAATACAGACACATATAGTTTTAAGGGGTGGAAAAATATCCCTGAATTTAAAGCTGAAATCTTTGACCTTTCCAAACGTATTCAACCCTTTAAAGAGTCCCTGACGCAATTTAAAAAAATAGATGAGAAATTCACTGCCACTGGTACAGGCAGGACATACACAAGTACATTCAAACACAAGACAGACAATAGACTTCTTGTTGAAGTAGTCAATCGTGAATGTACTTCCCAAACAATCACGCTTTCCTCAAAGTATGTCACGGGACAATTAAAAGATCTTGAAACAAGTCAAGTCCAAGCAATGAATACAGCAATCACCCTCAGAGGCGGCGATGGCAAAATCTTTGAGCTTGTGAATCCTACCCTCATCACCCCGCAACCCACTCGACCTCCTGTTAACAATTTAGTGCAGAATGGCTCCTTTGAATCACTCAATACAAGTGGCTTGCCTGTTGGCTGGGGAACAGGATTAGATATACCGGTTGTTGACAACACCACCGCCCATACAGGCACAAACTCGATGAAGAAAGTCGGTCCCTCGCCTGATAAATACACTTATACCAGACCAACGATGAAACCGAATACCCAGTACCTACTTTCTGCCTGGACCAAAACCCAAAATGTCTCACGAGAAGCTTTAGCTGGAGCAGGCGTGACACCCATCTTTTATGCAGAGAACCCTGCATCAAGCACTCCTTATGGCTTTGTCGTCCGCGTAGCCGAAACCCATGACTGGACAAAGGTTATCAATATTTTCACCACTCCTCCCGACTTTGTCAGCGGAAGGGTCGATATTCGCTTTAAATTACCGGATAATAGTACAGGCTGGATAGATGACGTCGAGCTCTGCGAAGTGAGTGAGTCATGCTCACCGCTTCCCTACACAACCCTTGAGCCCTTCACGACGACTCCCTCTCCAACGCAAGGAGGATCAACACCAACACCTACTCCCACAGTCACAACAGTTACTTCGCTTGTCGCAGGGGTCACCTATCAAACAACTCCCTGGACAGATACGACGTTGACAACGCTCATGAAAAATGCGGCAAGTACACTCATTACGCTTCATGCAAAAAAAGATTTAACAAAAATTCCAGAAACAGCTGGCATGATTTATGAATATGTCAAAATTGGCACGCCCAATGTGGCGTATCAGGGAGTAGAGCTTGATACGGTTCATGATAGCTCCTGGGTAGGTGACAGCCTCGCCAATGCGTACCGTGCAACTATAGACACCTCCTTTACGAATACGCTCAACAACTATAACCTCAAACTCTTTCCCAAAGTACTCAATACTTCAGATACCTTGTTCTGTATAGATTTACCCATTGGCACTTCTCGAGTAACCGATGTATCTCTCATCCCCAAACCTCCCATAGGCTGTCCCGATGACCCTGTCACCAAAGGCGTCATGCCGATGTGGTGGGATGATGGGGAGAGTATCGAACATAAGGATGGAACAGCACTCCCACTGATTGGCTATAAAGACGGTGATCGATTTTGGAGCAATCATACCGCTGATGATGTGGTCAACATGCTTGGCAATACCTATGCATTAACGAAGCGAGCTGATGTAAAATTAGCCATAAAAAATATGGCGCTTGCTAATCGCCTTGCCTGGCCCGCAGCTGAAACAGCTGCTACCGAAACACTGAAGTTTCGCGCACTCAAACTCAATCCTGGGGATGCAGAACTTACAGCAAAGTTTGGTACACTTGCTCCACCGAGCGCTTCCCTGCCTTTCACGAGTCAGACCACATCACCATTTCTTCTTGAGAAGAATATTTATTACCTAGCCATGTACAAAAATATTCTGAATGGAGTATGGAACCAAATAGATGGATATGTGTGGAGCTATTATCAATCCCTTATGGATCAAGACCGCAAAGCTCTGGATGAACAATTTGCGAAAACATACACCTATTTACCCTACTCCATTATCGTCGCTGACCAGCTGTGGCACGGCAAGTATCCACGCCAGCCAGGCCTTGAACCGCTCGATGTGGTCGGAGGAAGACGAGTAGCTGAAAAGTTTCAAAGCCTTAACGCAAACCCTCCGTATTACTCACCAACTGCAGCCTTCACTGGAGGTTCACGTCTTGGTATCCAGAATATGATGGCTGCTGCCCACGCACTGCAGCTCATGAAAGCATTTCCCAATGCCTGGACCCGCTGGCGAGATACTGCATTCCCAAGTGACACCAAAGTCGAAATCCGCTGGACCAATCCCACAACCGATGGCGTCTTAGATGGTAGTGGTTACACAGTACCTGTGACTATCGACACTGATGTGACTGTTCGACTAGCCTCTTCTATCGATACGCTGCATCTGTTCCTTGACCGACCACTGAACAAAGTCGTTCGACTCGATCTTTTCGCCAAGCCTGATGCTGCGACAAAAGGAGCAACCCTCACACTGAATGCTGACAGTACCCTTATAGCCAAAGGACGAAACGACGTTGATAATTTACAGTTCACAATCAAAAATGTGAAGGGGGCGAGAGAACAAATAGAAGTAGCACTTCCCTATACTGTTGTTGAGACGCAAAAACCCTGGGCCAATGCAGTCGATGACACCCGTCTTTCCATAAAAGGCGCCAATGGCACTACCTATAACCTTTTCTTCCTCTCCTCACCTGCGACAGTTAAAGCAGTCTTTGAAAAAGAACTCCTCGAAGGGCTCAGATTCTGGGAGTTTATCTTAACAGACTGGAAGTTCATCCCTTCTGGATTTACCCTCTCCAAAGGCAAAGCAGATATCTGGCGTAACTACTCAGACTCAGGCGGCTATGCGCATCTTCTTAATGCTGCAGCTGCGTATAAAGAGTATCTGGATGGAAAAAATGATTGGGATCTCTACCGTACAGTGACAACAGGCCCAACACCAACAGGAGGAGTACCAACAGCCACACCAACTCGTACACCAACTCCTACTCCTTCTCTCATTGGTGACGTTAACAAAGATGGCACCGTGGATCTTCTTGATTTCAATATCTGGAGAGACGAGTTTCTCGGAACGCTAACCACCAAACAAGCAGATCTCAATACAGATGGCAAAGTTGATCTTC
>CAZTFV010000083.1:0-4090 GCA_964613075.1 uncultured Gammaproteobacteria bacterium
GAGGGTTTAAAAAAGGGAAGGTGTCAAGCTAAACCACCTGGAAGGTGGTAATCCTTAAACTGAATTTATACCTGTTGTTTCATTTGCTCCAAAATCCACATTCTTGCAAGCGTTGTTGGCCCAAGTCCTTTGTCATGAGCAATTTTTCGAAGCTTGTTTAGAGTAGACTGATCAAAGCGAATGGTAATTCCTTCAGATAGATTCTTGGCAAATTTAACTTTGACGGATTTGAACTCATCTTGGTAATCAGCCATGTCATGCGTATCAAAGAATTTCGCTTCTTCTTCACGATTTTTAAAATCCGGAATTGCCTTTATTTTTTTTGTCATTTCTTTTCACCCCCTTTTTCTGTAGTATAGATTTTACGCTCTCTTTTGCTTGACGCCCTAGCAGTAACTGGATAATAGATTCCATCCTCTTCTTCTGGGTCAAGTATAGCTGTTAGTGGTCGCTTATTATTGCTTAGGCCAATGATAAGTAATCTTCCTTTCTTTCCCTGTTGTACAACTGGATTATTATGACAAACCTCTTCTATTTCCTCTGGGATTACACTATGCCGTGCAATATGAGTAGTATTCCATGAATCCCAAATAAGCTTTCCAATTGTTATCACAATTCTATTGTAACACGATGCGTTACGAAGTCAAGTAGGTAGGGTGGAAGCTAAGATAATGAAGTATCAATTTTGATCCTCGAACTTAACGATTATACTGATATATCAATCTATTCGTGATACTTTAGAAAGTTATGTTCCCTTTGCACAAGTTTCGCGCTTGTCTTAAGGATAGCTTTCCTTTGTCATCCTGGAGGGAGCGAAGCGACCGATAGGATCTCCTGAATGTAGTGAGATTCTATCGCTTAAGCTCCAGAATGACAGGATGTGCGAAACTTGTGCTTTGGTGAACCTACGGTCCCTCTATTCGAACCTCTTTTGAGTTGGATTATGAAAAAGAAAATGTGTCAAGCTAAACCATCTGGAAGGTGGTAATCCTTAACAAGCAGGTTTATTTTGATTTTCTTAAAGGAGTCTATCATATTGGTGTTCGTGAGGCTGACTCGCCACAATATTACGAACTTGGTGGAGAATATGTCGACTCGACAGAGTGGCAGAGTATGAGAATACCTAATCGCATCCTTGCTGACTTTATCACACTACCAAAAACTTTGGCTGAAAGAAATACAACGAAAATAGCTGTATACCAGAGTACACCAGACGACATATTTCCTCCTCTAAATTCGTCACTACTAATTGGGGGACGGGGATAATAGATGTGTACTTATTTTGTCCTTGATAACTATGCGGATTGACTTGCGTGAGCGGCTACAATGAAACCTAGTCCATGTGCGGTGAGAAATGATTCAAGCCGTCCATCCTGATCAGCTGGCGGATTTTCATAAGTTTCCTCAAGAAAATCAGCTAGAGGCATGAGGAGGGCTAAATCATCAGGAAGAGCTGCGTCTCCTTCCAGTTGCTGAGTGTGGGTCTCTTGATCAACAACATAAGCTCCTTCAGCTTTTTCTCGTTTAGTTTCATCGCGGAGGCCTGTGGGGGATAGCCAAATTGATCTTCTTGCGCTCCACTGGTCAGTTTTGGGATCACTATATAGAAAAAGATGGATATGGTCAGTGTCTGTATCTTTATCTGTCCAATCCTGGTCAGCGCTGGCTCGTTCACCTGTTGTTCGGCTACTAAAAAGCGTTGTTGAACGGGAGGTATGGCCTGCTGTTTCCTGAACACTTACATCAGGGCAGTTGATCATTTCCTCTCTTTGAAGGAAAGGAGTAGTCACAGGGCTACCATCAGCAGCCATAGACATACTAATCATACCCATTTCAAGGGTGTTAGGTTCACCATGTTTTCTTAACAGTGCTTGAAATCTATTATATGCTTGAGGAGCTGTTACTTCAGGGGACTTGGGGAGAGTTTCTTGGGCTTTTGCTATGTCTGCATTTACCAGAGCATCAATCATCGCAACAGGAGCAGCATTCGTAGGTACAAAAATGTCTGGAACATTAAAATCGTGTATGTGAGCAACTGCTTCTCTTAAGTTCGGCATTTGACAGTACTATATCCCAATATTTTTCAAAATACAAGGGGTTATCTTACAAAATTATTTACTTTTCTGTCACTTAATATGGCTATGGATATCGCTGAAATTCCTACACCCTAATTTCACCTTTCTCAAAAGGTACAAAAATTTTCTTTGAACTCATATCCCATCCTCCCCCACGTCTTCCACTTTGTCTTAATTGGACGAAGGCAATAGGCTTTTCAACAAGATCTGCGAGTCTCTGTTGACCTTCTTCTGCAAAACCAAAGTAGCCTCCAAAAAATCTCACGGTATCCGGTGTATTCACGGGATCATAATGAAAAACTGTTTTGAGCTCATCGTCTGGAATGCCAGCTAAGAAGAAAAACTCATCAACGACTAAAGGGTCTCTCATTCCGTTCCATGATGCATTGAGCTCGATATTCCAAGGATTTATATAAATCGATTCTGATGGAAGAGGAACATAGATCATTCTCGCTCGCTTTAAACGTTCGAAGTTGTATGTTTCGCGACCTGGAAGGTTACGTAGGATCGTGACCTTCTTCACATGACCTGTGGTGAACCTACGGTCCCTCTATTTGAACCAATCCTGAATTGGCTAAATACTTTGATCGACATTTATTCAGATCAATAGTCGTATAAAAATCTATCGAGTGCGTCACGTAGGGGGTCAAGATTGATTGAGAGATTTTTGGAACCGATTCTCTGTACAGGCAGATCAGCAGTAAGGACTCTCAACCCACTAGTTTCTAATATTTGTCTTTGTCTAGAGAGACCCATTCTATCCATCTCGTCATGAAGGTAATCATTTGATGTTGGGGGTCCTGAAATGGCAAGGAGACGAAGTGCTCGAGTAACTGGTTTAGCAGCTTTAAAGCCTGATCGTTCATATGCAATTTGTGGCATGAGTATTCCCTCAAAATAATCGTCTCTTACCCTTACCCCATCTATTTGTTTTGCTGAAATTGCACTAAAATACTCATTCATATCTTCGCTTGAAAAACCAGAAAAATCTGGGTGAAAATGAAATACACCTAATATATCGTAGTCCATTAATTGATGTTGTTTTCTCCAAGCGGAAGAAACATTACCATGAATATCTACACCAGGTGGCGATCCAAATTGCCCTGTTGCAATGTCTATAGATTCCATTGAAATTCCTAAGCGTCCACCTTTTATTAGTTCAGGATACACAAACTCTTTCCCGTTCGATAGGACAACAAATCCGGACTCGCGTCCCTTGCCAGCTTCAATGATACGTTGTCTGTCAGCTCTCTTCGTAGCTTCGAGAAATGCTAATCCCTCTTCGAGTCTTTTGCGAAAACCTTCAGAAGTAAATGCTTGAGCGTAATCTCTTTCTCCTTCCTTAGGTATATATGGAATGGTAATCTCTTTTGTGGTTGTTGGCCTTATTTCTCCAGGTGGTACATCCATAATCGAATTAAGAACATTATACAACCTGTATCAGAGTAAGTGAAGAGTATCTTATGAACGAACTAAAAGATTTTAGCAAAGACAACTTTATGGTTGTTTTATGGTTCGATTGCCTGTAAGCTTTGAAGCTAGCTGAAAAGTTTTTACGTATTACTTTTGAACCACATTTTAGCCTCTTTTTATGATATTTTTGCTAATTACAACCGTGGGTGACCCCACGGGAAGTCGAATCCCGGTTTTCAGGATGAGAACCTGACGTCCTAGGCCACTAGACGATGGGGCCTTGAGGCTATATTTTACCGCAAAACAGCTTTAGTAGCAATCCGATCTATAACATCCAAAAACATTTGGTCACAACGATGCTATGGGGTTCCAAAAAAACAATCATTGCTAGCAGCTCTTCAATTTACTACAATCACCTTTCATGAAGAATGTCATTGCTACCTGGAGCGGAGGGAAAGACAGCTGTTTTGCAATGTATAAGGCACAGCAGAAAGGGTACAACATAACTTTCCTAGCAAATACAGTCTCTGAAGAATATAGAAGAGTCCGGTTTCATGGCGTAAGGGCAGAGATTGTACAAGAACAGGCAAAAGCAATCGGTA
>CAZTFV010000084.1:0-3986 GCA_964613075.1 uncultured Gammaproteobacteria bacterium
CGCATTATTGAAGTTTATCGAATTCGTTTCTGGATATATTTGTATCCCGCAATATCTTTCTGAGCAGACCGACACCGACATTCGCTTATTGGAGAAAGCTTAGGCATAGCTCCGGATGGTTACTTCCTCAATGCCAAAAAATGATGAAGAAGATTTGGGTGTTTCTAGCTTTTCTTCTTTAAGATCCTGATCTGACTCAAGCACGAGCTCAATTGCTTCTTTGATTCTCTCTCTTGCTTCTTCCAATGTTTTTCCCTGAATATAACAACCTGGCAATTCCGGCACAGAAGCAACATAGAGCCCGTTTTCATCCCGTTCAATAAGTGCTTTGAATTGTAGATCTTTAAAAGCTTTTACCATATTGGATTGATTATAACACACCTTCACAAATAACAACGTAAGCCCGAAATTTATACAAGATAGAAAGAAGGGTGTTATACTCAGCATATGAATACTGTCTATTCGAAAAATAATGTGTTGATTCGCTTGCCTTCGGAACGATGGGTTCATATTGTTGAAAACCATGATGATTTAGCAGGAAAAGCATCTGAGGTTTTGAATACGGTAGCAGAACCTGATATAATCGTAGAAGGAATTAAGAGTGAACTATTAGCTGCAAGAAAACGAGATGACATGTGGTTAGTAGTTGTCTATAAAGAAATCATTAACGAGGACGGATTCGTTATTACTGCATTTACGACATCACGAATACAGTACCTACTAAAGAAAAAAATTATATGGAAAAAGCAATCATAAAAGAGTTACAGCCATTACTACCAGAAATTATTGCACTTTCAAAACGAAGAAAATCTGTATCCTTTGATTATGATGAAGAGGCTGATGTGCTCTATATTTCTTTTCAAAGGCCTCAACAAGCAACAGACACTGAAATCATCAACGACGATATTTTAGTGAGAAAAAGAAGAGATAAAGTGGTAGGCATTACAATTCTCCATGCAAGTGATTTTAACCAACGGATCGACCAACTAGCGTGAGTCTTTCTGGCCTGACTTGTGCAACTTAGAAAACCACTAAACTCCAAGCTAATAACACGTATAGCATCTTCTCTTTTCTTATCCAACGCATACCCTACTATTACTGGATTCACATGGAGGAACAATTGCTGATGTGGGTTGCTCTACCAGTGTTTTTGAGGACCGTCCCTAAATCTTGTTTGTTTATCGAAGCATGGCGGGCAGGCTAATTTAATTCGGATAAATTTGCATTCAAATTTCCTTCTTCTTCACCACCCACATAGTAGTATAATGACTATCTGAAGTCAATTTATATTATAATGCTTGAAATTATTGTTTTTTTATCCGGTGCAGTCGTCATGATCCTTGAGCTAGTCGGTTCACGAATTCTTGCGCCATCTGTCGGGACGTCGATTTATGTTTGGACGAGTCTCATAAGCATTATTTTGGGCAGTCTGAGTATCGGATATTGGCTGGGTGGAAAGATTGCCGATAAAAACCCATCATATAAATACCTTGCGATTATTCTTTTTGTTGCTGCAATCTTCGTATTGGTAGTTGTATTAATTAAGGCTACAGTTTTTTCTGTTCTCCAAGCTACTATTTCTGACCTGCGATTAAGAGCGATCTTGGCAGTCCTCGGACTTTTTTCTGTGCCAAGTGTGTTTTTAGGAATGGTCGCCCCCTACGCTGTTAAGCTAAAATTGCATGCCATAAAACACTCGGCAAGTACTGTCGGTAATCTCTATGCGATTTCAACGATTGGCAGCATTGTCGGGACTCTGGTTACCGGGTTTTTTCTCTTTTCAGTTATGGGGAGCACAAAAATACTAATCTTTCTCTCTCTTTTGCTTCTCATCGTTTCATCTCTAGCATATTTCAAAACACTTCGTCTTGGCAAAACTATTTTACTTATTTTTACTCTCTTTCTTTTCTGGCGAGTTGATCAAATTTCTTTGCAATATGAAAAAAACGGATTTATCGAGAAAGACAGCGCATACAACAATATTTATATTATTGACTCAAAAGACCAGGCAACAAGACAACCTACAAGGCTACTTCAGATGGGAAGACTCATGCACTCGGGGACATATCTCATTAGTAACGAATTGTTATTCGAGTATACAAAGTATTATGATCTGGCAGGAAGCTTTAATCCAGATATTGAAAAAGTGCTCATGATTGGCGGCGGAGCGTATTCTTATCCGAAGGAATTTTTACGAAGATACCCCAACAAGCAAATAGATGTCGTAGAAATTGATCCTGAGTTGACAGAAATTGCAAAAAAATATTTCGGCTTGAAAGATGATCCACGACTATCCATTTATCATGAGGATGGAAGAATATTTTTGAACCAAACAACTAAGCAGTATGACGCAATTCTGCTTGATGCATTTGGACATGACTATATTCCCTTTCATCTTGCCACTAAGGAGAGTGTTGAAAAAACATATGATTTATTGACTTCAAAAGGGGTCGTAGTAACGAATATCATCTCATCTCTTAAAGGGCCGAAAAGCAAAGTGCTTCAGGCACAATACAAAACATATTCTTCTATATTCCCCCATGTATATATATTTCCTGTAAAAAGTACAGCTGAGGCTCATGAAAGCCAGAATATAATTCTAGTTGCTGCAAAATCAAAGCCGCAACAGATACCCCAGCGCCACTACCTACCAAATTATAAACCGGATGACCCGAAGCTGTCTGTCCTCACGGATGATTTCGCGCCCCTTGAGCTTTATTCCCTCTTACTACAGTAGCGCATCGTAATCGCTCAGGATTTGACAAAGAAGTTATTGTTCGAGCGTAGTCGAGAACATAACTTCTCGACTCGCGGAGTTTACCCTGAGTTGAATCGAAGGGCTCGCTCGAAGAATATTTTGTCAAATCCTGACATATTACAGCGCATCACATTGACAATAGAACTTTCTTCACACTATACTGAATGCAACCATGCGCAATATAAACTGGTTGATCGTTGCCTTTTCTGTACTATTACTTGTAGTTGTCGGTGAAATTGTTTATTATTTTTTTGTCCTTTCTCCACAAGGGACAAGGCAAAGCACAGCACTACAAAACCAACCCCAGCCTACTTCCCAAGCAGTTTCTTTTGTGCCTCCACAAAGCAGTAATGCAGTAAAATACATTAATAAATTTGACCGTGATTCTATAATTTCATCAAAATTTATTAATGTGTATGACGGACACATAACTTCTCTTGAGAGTAAAACCGGTATATTTACCGACAAGAGCTATAATGCGACAACAAGGTATGTCTCTGTCTTACAACTGACATCAGACAAAAATCCAAATTCGAGGTTGAATTTTTACTTTAGTGAGGACGATATTAGAAAAATGGCAGTTTTTAGGCTCGTCAATGGTAGAGAACAGAGTATTTCATATCATGATTTGAAGGTGAATGATGCTATTTCTATTGAGGAGACAATGGACACGCTGCAGCAAAATTATGCTGATGTTTTTACCTATAAAATTGTGGTGCAATAGCCTGGTATGAAACAAACATTGAAATCATATAAAAAGCCTGTTATCACTGCAAAAAGAATAAAGCTTAACTTTTTTTTGTCCCAAAAGCCCTTTCTTGATGCATTTGATTCTCTCCTTGTACCGAATGTTTTTGCGCAAACTGGTAGCAGTGGAGGGTGTTTTTTAGCGGGAACGAAAATTCTTATGGCTGATGGTTCAACAAAACCGATTCAGGAAATAACAAGTGATGATGTTGTGGCTTCCTATAATAGGAAAGCAAAAAAGATAATTCCTGAAAAAGTCGCAAGATTGTTGGTCCATCCCTATTACCCTGGTGGATACCTTATTCTTAATGGCAAGCTAAAGGTGACTGACAATCACCCAATGTGGAGACAAAATAAGGAAAAATGGGAACAGTTGAGAAACTTTGCTGCTGGTGACAGCTTATTAAGTAGTAGTGGAAAAAAGGTTGTTATTAAAACCATTGATAAAGTCCAAGGGAGGAATTTTGTTTATAATCTGCAT
>CAZTFV010000085.1:0-3915 GCA_964613075.1 uncultured Gammaproteobacteria bacterium
TTTTTCTCTATGTAATCAAACCCGGCCTTTGACGTGTTAATATTCTCACCTACGATATTCTCACCTTTTTGCCCGAATGCATCCTGCATGATTTTTTGCAATAGCGAGAAATCATCATGGAAAAGCGCAAGCGATGCTCCGACTGACACGGTATTGATCATAAGCCTATCAACCTGCAGTTGTTTGGTAATTTCAAGAAGGGGAATAGGGAAAAGCTTGACCGGCTGGGCAAAATCCTCAGCCTTTAACTGCTGGACATTCGGATCGTAAATGATTGCTGCATTCTGAGATAGTTCATGCATATGGAGCTTTACGGTCTGGCTATTCAAAGCGACCAATATATCAATGGTTCTCTTCTGGGCAATTATCGGAGCGTCTGAGGCGCGGACGTAATAGGCATTGTGCCCGCCGCGAATTAATGAAGGGTACTCGACATAATCAAACACGGAAAGTCCCAGCCGAGTAAAAATTCTAGACATCATCATGCCCGTGGTCATGATGCCATATCCAGCTTCTCCACCGATAAGCCATTGCAGATCAATCATAGTTCGACACGCTCACTATAATCATCATAAACTAAATCGAAAAAATTGAAAAACTCATTCTTCGACAAGCTCAGAATGACCCCGAGCCTACACCAAGCAATCCTTCAGTGTATAAAGCGCCAAAAGCGCGCACTTTTTTCTCGTTTCCGAAACCTCAATTCCCAACAAGCCGAGCATATCCTCATCCCCAAATTTTGTCAACGCAGCTTTCGATCTTCCCTTGGCAAACTCAGTCAGCATTGACGCAGCAGCAATATTAAGTGCACACCCCTTCCCTGAAAAACGAATATCTGCAATTTTCTCACCTTGATATCTTACAAACAGACTGATTTCATCACCACAAAATGGATTTAACTGTATTGATGTTCTATCAAAAGTTTTTAACTTCCCAAAATTCAGAGGACTTTTATAATGCTCAAGTATTTCTTCTCTATACAAATTATCCATATTCCTTTAACTCAGACAAAACACGAGAGTACAGTGTATCAATCGGTGAGGAATTAAAAACAGAATACTCATGCGCTTCTGCTTGCCGCTTCAGCATTTTCCCGAAAATGCTTGCTACAGATGAATAGCGAGTTCTCCATGCTTCAACGTTCTTCTCATCCCTGCCGCTCACCTCCCATGGCCTGATATATCCTTCTTTTTCGCGTTGAACTTCCCGTTGGTATATTCCCTCTTTCTCATCAAAAAGAAAAATAGCTCTCATTCGGTCAGTTTTTTTTGTCGCAAGCATATCCGGAATAATGCCATCACCTTCTATGATTACAGGAAGTTTATTAAATACAAGGTGATTCTCAATAACAGTCTCAAGACCGGGCCAGACAGCAACGCCGATTCTTACCAACTCTTTTGCGATTTCTTCATGTGGCGCTGTGTCAAAATAAGTTTTTTCCTTTATAAGGAGTGCAAAAAGATCAGGATTATCTTCTTTGCGAAGCACCTTTTGCATCACGAGGCGGATATCGTCTACCTCCATATAAGGGATTTGAAACCAGTGAGACAACTGGCGCGCAAGCGTTGTCTTCCCCGTCCCTGCGCTACCACCGATAAGAAGAATATCCCAGTCCCGTTTCATGGCGTTTACACCATCACTCCCTTATGGACGCCGACAGTTTCTTTGAAAAAAAAGTCAACACCATCTGATTCAAGGACAAAATATCCGGCATTATCAATAGCCAAGGCTCTCATTTCCTCTTTGGGAGCAAACCCCATATGAATAAGAAATGCTCTCATTATTCCGCCATGGCAAACAACCAGCACATTCTTCCCAGGGTATGCAACAGATGTCTCGCGGATGAATGTCACAAGCCGCGTTGCTATGCTCTCATCACTTTCAGATCCATCTATCAACGGGGTTTTGAACCGAATATCAGCTGAGAGCTCACTAAACTTTCTAAATGTATCCTTCAACTCTTGTTGTGCTTCGGCAATACTTGTCCCCTCCAGTCTACCGTAATTTCTTTCTCTTAAAATCTTTTTGGTTTCAACAATCATCTCATGCTCAAGAGCAATTATTTCGGCTGTTTGTTTGGCCCTTAACAAATCCGATGAAAAAGCCGCAGCAAATTTGATATTCTTCAATTTTTGAGCAACGTCTTTTGCCTGTTGAATACCCATCTCAGTAAGAATAGAATCCTTTTGACCTTGATAAAATCCTTTCAGATTCCATTCTGTTTCACCATGTCGGGCAATATAAAATGTACATTTTTTTTGCATAACAATAGTTCCCCTCACCCCAACCCTCTCCCTCAGGGAGAGGGAAAAAGGGTGAGGGTTATTTTAGCCAGGTCTTTTTGTATAAATATTGGCAACATTCCATAAATTTCTTCCTTAAATATCAATTCTTCAGATATGGCATCGTAGATAAAAATGGGTTTCTTATAGTGAAATGCTATTGCCATCTCCATAAGAACATTCCCTCCAATATATCCTTTAATATCCTTTTTCTTCAAATTAAGAACAAGAATAGCATCTCCTTTAATCACAAAATCAAAATGCTCAATCATGAATTCTTTTTTCTTTGTGTATTCTTTGGGTTTTCGAAACCACACTTTGTGCTCATCTGCATCATAATCTCCTGACTCCCTCATCCGCAAAGCTGTTGTCGGGACAAGAACCTTAAAACCAAGCTTTTCTAACTCTTCACTGACGCTTAATGCTTCTTTGTAAAACGAAACGCTTGAGCAAATAGTAATAATTTTTTTCTTTTTCATGTAAAGATCTTTTTTACCTTCTTCACCCCTCTCACCAACCTCTCAACATCTTCCTCATCATTATACAAATAAAAACTTGCGCGAACTGATGCGGGAATTCCAAGTCGTTTGTGTAGCGGCATGGTACAATGATGCCCAGCGCGAACACACACTCCTCGGTCGGCAAGAATTTGTGAGATGTCATGCGCATGCACTCCTTTTACCGTAAAAGAAACGAGGCCACTTCTTGCAAACGAGTCTTTTGGTCCATAGATCACAACACCGTCAATTTTCTCCAATCGCTCGATGCAATACATGGCAAGTTTTTTTTCATCCTGCTGAACTTTATCCATACCATTTCGCTCCAAATAATCGATTGCTGCGCCAAGACTGATAATACCGGCAATGTTTATCGTCCCTGCCTCGAATTTATACGGCAGTGCAGCAAATGTCGTCTGTTCTATTGCCACCTCGCGTATCATCATTCCTCCAAAAAGAAACGGTTGCATTGCACTCAGTATATCTTTCTTTCCATACAAAACTCCAATACCTGTTTCGGCCAACATCTTGTGTCCCGAGAAGACCATAAAATCACAATCTATTTCCCGGACATCCACTTTCCTATGCGGCACTTCCTGTGCTGCATCAACAAGAATAACAATATGTGGGTTGTTCTTTCTTATTTTCTCAATAAGATCACTCACCGGATTAATTGTCCCAAGCATATTAGAAATAGACGACAATGCAAAGAGTTTTGCTCCTTTTGTCGCTCTGAGTATTTGTTCTTCATCTAGTTTCCCATCAAGCGTAATGTCCAAAACCTCAAACTTCGCTTTTTTCATTTTCGTCAGCTGTTGCCATGGAACAAAATTTGCGTGGTGTTCCATAATGGTTGTTACAATCCGGTCTCCTTCAGAGATTGCAGTCAAACCCCAGGAATACATCAGAAGATTAATCCCCTCAGTCGTTCCTTTTGTAAAAATAATTTCCTCAGGAGATGCAGCGTTGATAAATGTTGCAACTTTCTTTCTTACTTCTTCAACTTTTTTTGTTGCTTTTTCGGCAATCGGATAAATACCGCGGTGAATATTTGCATTGTATGTTTGATAATAGTCGTTTATCGCATCGATAACAGATTGTGGTTTCTGACTTGTTGCCGCGGAGTCAAGATAAAC
>CAZTFV010000086.1:0-3854 GCA_964613075.1 uncultured Gammaproteobacteria bacterium
GATTGAGTAACGAAGACTCAATACCGGGAACTTTCTTTGGAACATTCAGATTAAATGTTGCATCGTGCCGGTAGTTTTTTGCAATTTTTTTATTCAAAACAGCTGTCACAATTTTTCGCGTATCTTCAATACTGATCCGCTTTCCGACGCCGTATCCTCCTCCGATCCACCCTGTATTGATAAGATACACGTCGCTTTTGTATTTCTTCAGGTACTTTTTTAATAAATCCGCATAGACTTTTGGCTTAAGCGGCATAAACGGCGCGCCAAAATAGGCTGAAAACGTCGCTTTGGGCGTTGTAATACCCCGCTCTGTTCCTGCAAGCTTTGAGGTATAACCTGAGAGGAAGTGATACACCGAAGCATCAATATTAAGCCTCGCGACAGGCGGCAGGACACCGAATGCATCGGCAGTAAGAAAAATCACTGTTTTTGGATGCGGCCCGACGCCTGAGACAACCGTATCTTCGATATAGTGGATCGGAAATCCGACACGTGTGTTTTCCGTAATGCTGTCATCGGTAAAATCAAATGACCCGTCTTTTTTTAAAACGACATTCTCAACGAGTGCCCCATCACGAATCGCATTCCAGATCAGAGGTTCGCTGGTTTTCTTAAGATTAATACATTTTGCGTAACATCCTCCCTCAAAGTTGAATATACCGTTCTCAGACCACCCGTGCTCGTCATCCCCGATGAGCATTCTGTCAGGATCTGCCGAAAGCGTGGTCTTGCCAGTCCCCGAAAGCCCAAAAAAAAGCGCGCTTGTTCCATCTTTGCCGATATTGGCGGAGGAGTGCATGGGCAATACGCCTTGCAAGGGTAACAAATAATTCAAAACGGTAAAAATAGATTTTTTCATCTCCCCTGCGTATTTGGTGCCCCCGATCATAACAAACATTTTCTCAACGTTGAGGATGATAAATGCCTCTGAATTTGTCCCGTCAGTCGCAGGATCCGCAACGCATCCCGGAGCGCACAAAACAGTAAATGTGGGAGTATGTGTTTTTAGCTCATCAGGTGTGGGGCGGCGGAGCAAATGCTGCATAAAGAGTGACTGATAGGCGTATTCTGAAACGACTCTCACATGAAGCTTATACTTCTCATCCGCTCCGGCAAACCCGTCAAAAATATACAGCTGATCCAGGGACGAAAGGTACGAAGACATCTTCTTATACAGCTTTTTAAAATACTTCTCACTTATCGGCATGTTGACTTTTCCCCAGTCAATCTGGTCATGCACCAAAGGCGTATCGACGATAAATTTATCATTTGGGGAACGACCCGTATATTTTCCTGTGTAAACAACAACTGCCCCTGACTTTGTGGAGACAACTTCTTTTTTCTTCAGAGCATGAGAGACGAGGGTCTCAAGAGGCAAATTTCTATGGACAGCTCCTTTGGGGGCAATCGCATGCTTTCGCAAGTGATGATCCATTTTCCCATTATACACAATCTATTCTTTTATACTTGACCGTATTATGACCGCAGACTGACAAATCAATAAAAATTAGTAAAGGAAAATATCATTTGCATCAAGCGCCAAGCTATCCCTGTTTTCTATTTTTGCTTCATCTGGATCTCTAACAATAAAGGAAGAGAAATTGCATGTATTTTTTGGGCAGTAGATGAATTCGTTGGTGAAATTTGGATCTTCTAGCTTTTTAATGCCCAAAAAGCTCTTAAAGCCCGCTTCGAAATTGGGATCAGCTTGCTCTAGTGAAAATATTTTTTCTCCAAGCAGTGGCCTAGTATTCCATACACTCGGAATAACGACGTTACCGTTTCGAGCCACAAATACGACCGAATCTCCTTCTGGGGAAACTCCGAGAATTTTTATCGACGTTGTAGCAAAACCACAGAATCCCTGCGAGCGCTTTTCATATCCGCCAGTTTGCGTGAGAATTGTCTTCTGCCCAGTTCCATCAATATTGGCAAGAATAAGTCTTTCAACAAATTCTTTCTCGTTCCGCTCGGCATGTTGAATATAAGCGATTTTGTCACCAACATTGTTTATTTGCATTCCAAAAACATCACCATTAAACGGTGTATCTGACAACCGTCCTGTAGGCAGATCTAGTTTTTTTAGGGTATGACCAAAACATCCTACTGCATTTCCCACAAGCAAACTGTCATCGAGAGCAAAATAGAGAAAGCGCGGAAGCTGCCCACTTCCCAACTGAGCATTATCCGCTACAGTAATTATCTCTCCTTGTACAGGAGAGTATGCTTTGATTGCATGCCTGATATCCGTAGCGTTATCGCTGCTATACGTTCTTACGCCCGGCCCAGCAAAATAGGAGGTTTGATAAAAAACAGTATCTCTCTGCGGATTTATGATGACATTTCTAAGATTGGAATTGATTCCATAGCTGTCATCCTCTTTTATTTTTGATTGGCCGGAGAATTTTTCTAAAACTTTTTTTCTCCCTGTTTTCAAACTTATAATACCAATAGTCTCCTTATAAACACGAATGTTATCAGAGAGTTTTGTATCATAATAAGACTCAGAGTAAACGATATTGTTCTTTATTACCCTATGAAGACGCAGCCCTCCCCAGTTCCCTTCAGCCCCTTCTGTACTATACAAAAACGATTGAACAAGGGTCTCTGTATCATGTTTTCCAAAATTCTTAGCGTATACATTGCATTTAGTAGGTGAATCCGGGGTATAGACTACTTTTCCATCCTCATCCTTCGAACACCTGCTGTAAACTATGAGATTCCCTCTCGTTAATGTATACTTTGGTTTATATGTGCTAAAAAGCTCACTAACTTGTCTCCCTTCCCATAGTTGAAAAAGAAACAAAGGTATCAAAACGAGTAGACCAATAAAGAGAAAGAAAATTGTTTTGGGGAACGTTTTTTTCGTTGATAGTTTCCTTTTATGTCTCATCAGTATATTTGTACCATTATACAACTGTACACACCTGGCGTGTGCTAGGTAGACACATCAGGAATTTTTGTCTACCCAAGTTGCGGATAGTGGCATTTTTTGCTTGTCCTGAGTTTACCAAAGGAAATTGTCATACAAATAGGTGCCATATGATTATGTACTTTTAAGCACAGGCTGGTTGCTTCATCCCGCTAAGCGGGATTATTACCGAACCTATTTAAAAGCACTCAGGGAGCGCGCTTCACCGCGTCTGACGCGGTTTCACCTGTGACCCAAATTCTTCTTTTACTTTCTCGTCAAGAAACATTTTTACAAGTGACTGATAAGGCACATCCTTTTTGTTTGCTATCGCCTTCAGCGAATTTAACAGGGATTGTGGTACCCGTATGGTTATTGTTTTTGTTGAAGGTTTCAGATTCGGAAAAACTACTCTTTTGGCTTTTGACCAATCAAAATACTCAGTACTGTCATGAGTCGCCCAAAACTCATCCTCTTCATCTTCGTTTTTAAATCTTGGTATTGGTTTTAGCTTTTTCATATGTTCTCACCTCCTCGTATAAATTCTTTTTGTTCCTTTTTATTCTGATCGCGAGCCGAAATTACGCGAATTTTATTAGTTCTAATTGTAATTATCATAAATAACATTCGACCATTATCAGTTTGTCCATAAATCCTGTACCTTTCTTCAATTTGAGAATGGGTCTCGTCCGCTGTTACTTCGGGCTGTTTATTGAGAAATACTTCTTCGCACTCTTCTTTAAAAACATTATGTTTCTTTATATGCTCAAGATTGCCTTTATCCCAATCAAAGCCTTCAATTGCTGATAAATCAAAATCAGAGCTCATTTATGTATTTAATCATACAATACATAAAGGTAGTTGTCAATAACCATATAACTGAAATTGAGCTTCAGACAGTAAAAAAGTTTTTAAGAGTGTAAATTTTTTATTACAAATC
>CAZTFV010000087.1:0-3782 GCA_964613075.1 uncultured Gammaproteobacteria bacterium
TAGAGTAGATAAAATCATATCTGCTTATTTTCACTCTCAAACCGCTATGAGCTCTCTGCGGAAATTACGTTGTTTACTCTTACTCACCTTCTCGGAATACAGATAGTTCTCTAATGAAAAGGTTATAATCATACAGGTCAACTTTTCCGTCGTCGTCAAGATCTGTTGCGGATTTCTTTTCGGTACTGCAGTTTCTCGCCGCTTTAAAGCCTGCGTAACAGTCGATAATCTCATTATAATCTAGCACGTTGAGTCTGTTATCGCTATTGACATCGCCGACAATCAGATCGAGCGATTCGACTTCTGTTGTCTTCCCGAGGATTAGATTGACAGTGCCTGGAACTTGTCGGACTAAATATTTATCGATCTGAACCTTTACGGCATATGATTCCTCTGATAATTGTTCATTGACAGCTATTGTTCCTATGAAGTTCCCCTCTGTTGCATTAAAGATAACTGTTCCTTGTGTTCTTGCAACTTCTGTATTGTTGCTGTTAAAGAGTATGAGGTTTACTGAGCGCTGTGTTGTTTTTGGTTGCTGATTGCCTACAGCTTTCGGGTTTGCGCTATCTCCTGATTTTCCAATTCCGTGGAGGAAAAGGGTAAGGGCAAGCGAACTATTTTGCGGCGGCTTGGAGGGCGACGGTTGTTGGATCAAGCTGACCACTCCGGTTGGCGTAAGAGATGGTGTAGTGGTTGGGTTTTGCGTTGGTTGCTCAGTTGTTTTTGTTGTAGGCTCTTGAGGCGTTGAAGACGTTGGTGTTGGTGTAGTGGTTGGCGTTTTTGTGGTAGTGGGATTTGCCCCTCGCATTTCTACAGCCATTTGTGCAAAATAGGAGGGGAGGACTGGCCAAGGATTATCATTCGGTCCGCCTACTCGTTGCAGACAGTAGAGCCAACCGATGTTTTGGTTTTTTGCCTGGTTTATCACCTGTTTACAGACATTGATATCAGAGACATTCATCGCGAGCATTGCCCATCGGTCGGTTGAGTAATTACGGTAAAATCCGTCAAGCTGGAACATAAGATTATATGTTCCTTCAAAGATTACAGTAACATCTGCAGCGGTTGCAAGTGCTTCGAATGATATTTTCCAGCCGGGATTGAGAATATGCAGGTTGCCAGGGAATTTACCTCTGCCGTATGCAATCAGGCTTTTATAGTAATCAAGATTACCGATTACCTCGTCATAGAAAATGCCGTCAATTTCAGGATACCAGGATTTAAAATTGTCAATATCTCCTCTCACAAATGATGCATTGCGCCGTTGATTCTCCGCAGCTCCCGGAAACGGTTGGGTACGGACATAGCCTATGACCTTCCACCCATTGGCGTGTGCATTGCGAATACGTTGTACCATTTGGCTATTTGGTCCGGTTCCCGGTCCCCCTTCCACGCCGTCAAATTGACTCGACCCCATACTGAGGATTAAAACACTTCCCGCAGGCGGTATCGTTGCTGCTGCCTGATCCCACGTTGCGGAATTAGACGGATAGATAGGTACGAGAAGCTTCAGATCACCAGATGCCCTGCTTCTCGTATCTTGTATCTGCTGGATATAAAAAACAGAACCAACAATACCGATACACAATACGATAAATGAAGCTAGCGCTGTGATATTATGCCTGTGATGATAAAAAAGAAAGATTGAATTCATTGACAAATTTGATTGCCTATATAAACCATAGAAGACAAGTGAGAAAAAAGCAATTTGCTAGTTTACATTGACTAAAATCGAAGTGCTCGCAATGACCTGTCTGCCCTGCCTACCGGCAGGCAGGCGCCAGGCAGGCAAAATCGTGTCAAAAGTGTGAACTGCTACTTTAATCTTACTATAAATTGGTTTGTATGCTTCCAACAGCCTGTTTACTTATTTCGCTATTGCGCAAAACATCAACACTCTGCTAGGCTGATCGTAGTGATGAATATTATTTTTGTTCTAAATATAGATATATTTCTATAAATTCAATAATATTTAAATTGCACTATTTTCCTTTACTGGAGACATTAGATTGCTATGAGGTCTTTCTCTGCCCGATTGAGAAGGACGGCATTTGTGGCAACGATGATTGAGGAAATACTCATCAGTAGTGCTGCCCATTCGGGTCGCAGGGAAATATGATACGTCGGATAGAGCACCCCTGCTGCAATGGGGATTGCCAACAGATTGTAAATTGACGCCCAGAAGAGATTTTGCTTCATCTTGCGAACCGTTGCCTTTGAAAGCCTGATGGCGCGAAGAATATCCGCAGGATCTGACTTCATAAGAACGACCTTTGCTGTCTCTATGGCGACATCTGTGCCGGCGCCGATTGCTATACCGATATCTGCCTGGGCCAAAGCAGGCGCGTCATTGACCCCGTCTCCTACCATAGCAACAAACTTATTTTCTTTCTGAAGCTTTTTTACATATTTTGCTTTATCCTCAGGCAACACCTCTGCAAAAATCCGGGTAATACCCAATGTTTCCCCTATCCGCTCTGCAGTCTTTTGATTATCGCCTGTGATCATCGCTACTTCAAGACCGAGATCCTGCATTTTTTTCACTGCAATTTCCGCATTTGGTTTCATCGGGTCCTCAGCCGCAACAACACCGGCAATCTTTTTATCAACCGCAAGGATAATGAGTGTCTTTCCTTTTTCCAAAATACGGTCAATATACTGCTGCAGTGCTGAAAGATCGATCTTCCTATCTTTCATGAGCTTTGGCGTTCCGACAAGAATATGTTTTCCACCGACAAACGCTTCAACACCATGACCGCTGATATTTTTGAATCCTTCCACTTTTGAGGGAATGGTAATGTTTCTGCGTTTAGCTTCCTCTAACACTGCCTTGCTAAGTGGATGACTGGACTTCTCCTCAGCTGCTGCGATAAATGCAATAATGTCATTCTGATCCTGAGCTTGCCGAAGGAGAAGAATCTCTTTTTGAGATCCTTCGTCGTTCTTCGAACTCCTCAGGATGACAGAGGGGGTAGCAATGACATCAGTAATTTTCGGCTTCCCTTCTGTGAGTGTTCCTGTTTTATCCAAAACAACTGCCTGGATTTTTGAGACCTGTTCAAGAGTCGGTGCGTCTTTTATGAGAATATTGTGTTTTGCGCCAAGACCTGTGCCCACAGCAACTGCTGTCGGCGTGGCAAGCCCCAGCGCATCGGGACAGGCAATAACAACCGTTGATATGGCAAAGGTCAGGGCAAAAAGAAGCGGCTGTCCAAGAAACAAAAACCATACGGCAAACGTCAAAAGTCCACCCCCAACCGCAACGATAACCAGGTACTGCGCAAACCTATCGGCAAGCTTCTGCCCGGGTGCTTTGGAGCTTTGGGCGATTTCTACCATCTTGACGATTTGAGCAAGCGCAGTATCTTCCCCAACTTTTGTCGCTTTAAATCGTACTGAGCCTGATTGGTTGATCGATCCGCCTATGACCATATCCCCTTTTTTCTTTGCTACCGGGATAGATTCTCCGGTCACCAATGATTCATCGATGGCTGTCTCTCCCTCAATAATTTCCCCATCAACCGGCACTTTATCACCGGGTTTTAATATAACTGTATCTCCGATTTTTACTTGAGCTGTTGGAATAAGCTCTTCCTTGCCGTTCCGAAGGACTCTCGCCTGCGGCGGAACGAGGTTGAAAAGCGCCTGCAAGGCATCTGTCGTGCCCCGTCTTGATTTCATTTCCATCCAGTGTCCGAAGAGAACAAAGGTAATCAGTAATGCTGCTGCTTCATAGTAAGAATCTGCGCTTCCTAAAAGAGTTAAAACAACGCTAAATC
>CAZTFV010000088.1:0-3654 GCA_964613075.1 uncultured Gammaproteobacteria bacterium
CTGTGGTGCCTGAGGTATAGAGCATAAACGCATAGTCTTCGGGTTTGGTATGAACGACACTGTATTCTTCAGAGCAATCCGCAAGCTCTTTCTGAAATACTTCATCATCAACAACCAGGATATGCTCAAGTTGTGGAAGGTTTTTTTTCACCTCTTCTATGCGAGGAAGAAGCTCTTTATTCGTAATGACAACTTTTGCGCCTGAGTTTTCCAATCTGTCTTTTAGCGCTGCTGCCTGAAACGCTGAGAACATCGTGCCGGCTATTGCGCCTGTTTTGAGGATGCCTAAAAAACCAAAATACAACTCTGGCCTTCGTGGAAGAAAGAGAAAAACTCGATCGCCTTTATTTACAACATAATTATGCAGCAGATTCGCAAACTGATTACTCTTTTTACTTAAATCGGAAAATGTAAAAGTCTTTGTCTCGCCACTATCCGGCTCATAAATGAGTGCAATTTTATCACCCAGGCCGTTTTTGACAGGAACATCTATTGCGTTGTACGCAGCATTGAGCGTGTCATCTTCAAACCAGGCAAGTGTGTTTTCCTTTTCTCCCCAATTGTAATTATAATTCACTATACTATTCTATAGAGATTTTTTGTCCAATGTAAAGAGGGGGTTAGGGGACGAGGTTGGTTGTGTTGCGGCGGTCTTTTTTGACAATATTGCCGTTTTTATCAATGTCATATAGTAGTACTTCGCCGATGGCGATTTCAAATTCCGCGATTTTGTCGTCTGGAATGTGCTCTAAATATTTCACAATTGCCCGCAACGCATTGCCGGAAGAGGAGATAATGACGTTTTTGCCGCTTTTTATCTTCGGTAAGATTTCTGATTCAAAATACGGAATTTCCCGTTCGTATACCTGTTTTAAAGATTCACCATTTGGGATCGGATAGTCCCAGCCGCGACGAATCTTGTGAAATTCCTCATCGCCTACCATTTTTTTTACTTCCCACTTGTTTTTTCCGGTAAAATCTCCATAATTTCGTTCATTTAATGCTTTATTCTCAGTGGTAGGGAGGTCTTGCCGATTCAGCACTTTTTTTATTTCTTCCAATGTTTCTTTTGCGCGTTTGAGCGCAGCAGTATATCCATAGTCAAGCGGAATGTCTGTGAGGCTTTTACCTGCATTTCTTGCTTGCTGTCTGCCTTCTTCGGTTAAGCACGGGTCATCCCAGCCCGTCCAGAGGCTTTTGGCGTTGTATTCGGACATGCCGTGGCGAACGAGAATCAGGTAGGCCATTTATGATAAGTCCTAAGTTATAAGTCCTAAGTTATAAGTTACTTGCTTCATTGACACGTTACGCTCCTTTTAATTCGCTTTCTATTTTGAGCAGGCGGTTGTATTTGGCAACGCGCTCGCCACGGGCGGGTGCGCCGAACTTACAGTAGTCAGCGGCAACGGCAACGGCAAGATCAGCGATAAAGTCATCGTTGGTCTCGCCTGACCTATGCGAAACGGTAATTTTGAGTCCTGCCTCGCGGGCAGCCTCAACAACCGCCAGGGTTTCGATTACGGATCCGATTTGATTGGGCTTTATGATAATGCCGCTGATGGCTTTTTTCTCAATTGCTGTACTTAGTCTATAAAGGTTGGTGGAAGTCAGATCGTCGCCTGTGATAATTGTATTTTTATCTTTGCTTGAGAGCTCTATCCACCCGTCCCAATCATCCTCGGCAAAGGGATCCTCAAGGTATAAAATATTATATTTTTTAATAAGCATCGTATAAAACGTTGCCAATTCTTGTGGCATCAGCGGTGTTTTTTTGTCTTTTATTGTATACACGCCGCTATTGTAAAATCCGGTTGCCGCTGCATCGATTCCGAGAAAGACATCATACCCTAAGCGCAAGTTTGATCCTGAAACAGCGTGGCTTAGCATGAGAAGTGCATCTTCGTTAGTTGCCAGCGGTGGACCGTACCCTCCTTCATCCCCGATGAGAATAGGAAGATTATATTGCTTGAGAATTTTATAGAGACTTCTGTACACGTTGAAACTAATTTGCAGAGACTCACTATATGATTTGTTGCTTGCGGGAACGATCATAAATTCCTGCATATCGATATTTTTTCCGGCGTGGGCGCCTCCATTGATCAGGTTAAAAAGCGGTGTGGGAATTTTATATTCTGCGCCTTGATTTTTAACGTATTGGCGCAGGTATTTGTAGGGCGGTAATTTTGCATTTATAGCGGCCGCTTTTGCCACTGCGATTGAAACCGGCAGAATGGCATTTGCTCCAAGGCTTGACTTATTGTTTGTACCGTCAAGTTCAATCATTGCTTTGTCTATTTGTCCTTGAGCGGTAACGTCCATGCCGATGATTTTGGGAGCAATTTTTTCTCCGATGTTATCGACAGCTTTGAGGACTCCGTTTCCCTGAAAGCGACTTTGGTCTTTATCCCGGAGTTCCAATGCTTCGTAATCGCTGACTGATTTGCCGCTTGGGCAGGAAGCGGTTAGCGAAATATCGTTATCTGTATGGAGTGTTACCTCGACCGTAGGTATTCCGCGGGAGTCGAGGATTTCTCGTGCAAGGATTTGCTTTATCTTCATAAGTCACTTAGGTGTCTTAGGTAACTTAGGTTACCTAGTTAATTTTCTCTCGTATAGTGCTATGTCTTTTCTTACTGAGTCTATCACATCCGGCGCGATCGATACACTGGTTACTCCCCAGTTAACCAGTTTTTCAAGCAGCGTTGGATAGAGAGACGGGGCCTGGCCGCAGATAGAAGAGGTTATTTTATATTTGTGGCAAGTTCTTATGACACACTCCAGTGCCCAGAGTACAGCGTCATTCTGCTCATCAAACTCCTGTGCAACATCACTGTTGTCTCTGTCTGTTCCGAGCATGAGCATGGTCAGGTCGTTTGAGCCGATCGACACACCGTCGATGCCTGCTTCTATAAACTTATCAAGTATTACGACGTTTGCGGGTATCTCAACCATCATCCATAATCTGAAGGAAGCTGAACGGTAGAGGCCGGCATCGGAAATGAGTCTTTTTACCCGTATCAATTCTTTTACCGTTCGGACAAAAGGAAGCATTACCCATAGATTTTTGAGGTTTTGTTTGTTTCGGACTTTTTTGATTGCTTCCAGTTCCAGATCGAATACCTGAGGATCATGCATATAGCGGAAGGCTCCACGATACCCGAGCATGGGATTAGGTTCTATAGGTTCAAATTCTCTGCCGCCTATCAGTCCGCGATACTCATTCGTTTTGAAGTCGGATGTTCTGTAGACAACGGGTCGTGGATGAAACGCTCTGCAAAATTTTTCCAGTCCATCTGCCAGCTTGTCGATGAAGAATTGTTTTTTACCATCCCTGATGAGTTTTTTCGGGTGCGTGCCGATGGCTGCCATCATGAACTCTGCGCGAAGGAGGCCTACTCCGTCAACGTGTTGCTTTGCTACCCTGTCGGCAATCTCAGGTTCTGCGAGATTGACGTACACTTTTGTCGCGGTATGGATTTTACTGACTATTGTCGGTGTCACTTCCTTTTGCAGAGGGATGAATCCGCCTTTGTGCACTTCACCTTTTACCCCGTTGACTGTTACGACCACGCCTGTTTTCAGAATTGATGTGGCGTTTGGCGCTCCGACGACCGCGGGAATACCTAATTCGCGCGAAACGATTGCAGCGTGAGA
>CAZTFV010000089.1:0-3585 GCA_964613075.1 uncultured Gammaproteobacteria bacterium
TTATGATCCCGGCCTCGCCGACAATTCCCGCAGCAGAAGGCCGCGATCCGCAAGATCAACAAGACCATTATCGTCAAGGTCCGAATTGATCGCGTCTTGCTTAGTACACAAACCGTTAATTGTCTCCTGACTTTCACTGTCTACATCAAGGCAGCTGTTAAGCACATTAAAATCAAGAATATTGAGTTGGTTGTCATAGTTCGCGTCACCTGTTATAAGTTTGATATCCGGAATTTTATTTTCTTGCCCCTTAGTCAGGTTAACAATATTTCCGACGCGCCGACCCAAGTAAGTAGGGGAGCGGACGATAACGATATACGTGCCGCTTGGTGGCCCGTCAACCGCAACCATTCCGGTAAACGTTCCTTTGGTCTTGTCATACGTGATAGTACCCTCAGCAGTGGTAATGAGCGTATTATTCGAATCATAAATCTCAACCGTTACATCCCGCTCAGGCGTCACAGGATTTGACGTGCCGGCAGCATTGGGATTCGCATTATCTCCGCCGCGGCCAATTCCATGCAGGAAGACGTTCAACGCTACTGTTGTCCCATCTGAAACAGGCTCACAATTTTCTTCGTTCTTCTTATCATCTTTTTTATTATTTCCCTTTTTCCGTTTCTTATCTTTCTTATCATCCTTCTCGTCATTGTTGGGACATGGATCTGTATCTTCCTCATCACCCGCAGTAGGCCTCGGACCGCTGGTAACAGTCGGTTCTTCTTCGTCCTGATCATTGCCTCCCAGAGCCGAAGCAGCGTTAACCAGTCCAAATTTCCAGTTACTGCCAGTACCGTCTATATCTGAAGCAGTATTCTCTATACGTTTTCGCACTTCTGAATTGGTAAGGTTTGGATTTTTTGCCCAGATGAGCGCCGCAGTCGCGGCCACCATCGGGGAGGCCATGGACGTACCGTTAAGATAGTCATAACTTTTGGCCATCCCTGAGCGATTTGTGCCGGTTGGGGAGGTTGAAAAAATATGGCTTCCCGGCGCCGCAACATCAACCCACAGTCCGAAGTTTGAGTAGTCTGCCTTTTTACCGCTTTGATTGAGCGCCGCAACGCCTATGACATGATCGTAGGAGGCGGGAAATGTCTCCTTATTTTTACCGTTATTTCCCGCAGCCGCGACAATGAGTACGCCGTTTTTCCATGCGTTATCAATAGCTTCTTTTAATACATCGGTCGATAAATTGCCACTCACACTAAGGTTAATAATCTTTGCGTGGTTCTTAACCGCCCAATCAATCCCTGCCGCGACATCAACCTGCTCTCCGGTGCGGTCATCATCAAGCACTTTTACGTTCAGAAGCCGGCATTTGGGACAGCCTCCAGCAACGCCAACATTATTGTTTGTTCGTGCCGCAATAATTCCAGCGACATGGGTACCATGTCCAAAAAGATCATCATTTGTGTCTGAATGAGAAAAACGCTTGTTTTTCTCTATCTTTGAGGAGAGATCCGGATGGGATGAATCAATACCAGTGTCCAACACCGCTACCAAAACTCCTTCGCCTTGTGAAACATCCCATGCTTTTTCCGCATTTATACTGCTTTTGCCGGCACCTGATTTTCTAAATGCATATTGCTTGCTAAAATCAGGATCATTGGGGACAAGCGATGCGGTGACATAGGCATTTCGCTCAGCAAAAGCAACATCAGAATCGGTTTTCAGATCATTGATAACGCTTTGCTCTTCTCCTATGGGCACTTCCGCAACATCTACTTGTATTTCAGGATGCCGGCGTTTTATTTTACCTTTCTTTTTCCTAAGCCGCTTCTCAATATTTGATTGCGTTGTAACCGACGTTACCGCACGACTATTTTTATATCTGATAACGACACTTCCTGGGACATAGCCCTGCTTGCCGCCGCGAAGCGTCAATGTCGAAACTTCCTCAGCCCTCTGGCGCAATTCCTGCTCCTGCTGCGAAACAATAACGGTGAGGGGGATGACAATAGCAAGGATGAGAAGGCTAATAATACTCAGGATTTTCGTTCGCCGGTTTGTCTTAACGTGGGACGCAAACGGCGTAATGTGTATCATGGTGCATTATTTGTTGCGGTACGGCTGACATTGGACAGTTCGCGGATAAAAAGATTATAGTCGATCAAGTCAACAGTCTGGCTATCATCAAGATCCGCTTTCTCTTTTTTATCCGCATCATCACATGCGCGCGGCGCGGCAATAACCTCAATGCAATCGGCCATAATGGTAAAATCCAATATGTTTCTAAAATTATCGTTATTGGGGTCTCCTGCCTGCAAATAGACAGGTGAAACAGTCGTTTTTTGACCATGTTTTACCTCAACCGGAACTTGAGTTATCTCTTCTAGAAAGTTTGATGCTTTTATACGAAATATATAGCGCCCTTGCGGAATATTTGTAAAATCCTTTGTTGTTTTATATGCGCCTGTTACCGGGTCATACGTGAAGGGAATATCGCTGTTTTTAACAACACTCCGATCTGAATTCTTAATAATCTTCACAGTAATCGGACGAGTCTGTTTGCGCGGGTTATTATTGCCCGCACTTGCCGCAGACACATTATCACCGCCTTTACCAATCCCATGCAGAAAGACTGTAAAGTCAAATCGTACCTCGGCATTTTTGATGTTACCTAACTCCTCAGTCGGTGTGGGAGTATCTGTCCCGGCTGCGAGCAACGCAATCGTACATTTCACGTTCCTGTCGTTGTCAAATACCGCGGTAACAGTACCGGCCTTGCCAACGGCAGTCTGGGTTTTTGCCTTCACTTTTGTCGTGACAACTCCATTCGCGTTTGTGTTCGGACTTGGGTTTGAAATATTTATCTGATTATCTGACAGACTCGACCGCCAGAGAATTGTCTTATCCTTGGGTGTTTCACCTTTTGCATTCTTAAAAGTCGCAGTAAGTGTTTGCTCTTGTGTTGTCAGGGTAATGCTGGTTAGTGAGCAGGTAATTGATCGACCAGTAGTAACGCCACTAGTCGGAGCAGGCGTTAATGTTATGGTAACGCCAGGAATTGATGTCGGTGTGAGGGTTGGGACGTTGCCTTGCCCGCTTTGTTGCGCCGCTTCTAGTGCTTTTTTAGCTTGGTTTAGCTCGGTTTGCGCTTTATTTAGGTCCTGCTGCGCTCGATCTACGCTGCTTCGCGCTTGGTTTCTGCGGGTCTGCGCACGGTCTATCCTATCCCGTGCATTTTCTCTTTTTTGGGGTGTATCCGCTTGCGCTAGCTCCTGTTGTGCTTGGTCTACATCATTTTGAGCTTGATTCAGCTCCTGTTGTGCTTGCTTTACACCACGCTGTGCTTGGTCTACTTTCTGCTGGGCTATGGTCAGTTTTTGCTGTGCTATCGCTATTTCTTGATTCGGTTCAGCTGCACGTTGTCGTACGTCTTGTTGTTCCAAAACAGAGAGAACGCTCAGAGGTATACCGACGAGGAGAATAGCAAGGACCATGAGGCCAATGATTTTTGATTTGTTCCCATAACGGAAAAAATTAGTGATCTTTGTGAAAAAATTGCCCAAGTTGTCCATTCGTTATTAGCGTAATAACTTTTAGATATAATGTCAATAGAAGACGCTCAGGTATATTCTG
>CAZTFV010000090.1:0-3559 GCA_964613075.1 uncultured Gammaproteobacteria bacterium
TTCCATATTTCGATTCCTTAAACACATCAAGGATCTCTTTTCTATCACCAGTAGATATAGAACTATTGATGTGAGAGACAAATACTTCTTTTTTTGAGATGCTCTTATCGATTTTTGTGATTACATCAATAAGTGGTGGCGTATGGGATAAGCCGGTAGTAAAAAGCTGTGCATTCTTAATGCTTGAATGAAAGGAAATAACTTTTTTTATGGGGTATTCCTTGAGTGCTTTAGCTAACAGTATTTGAGTAAACAGAGTGAAAGCTCCCGTTCTGAATTCTTCTGAATCTTGACTCATTCCAATATCTTGATTCTGCCTGATCCATTCATAAAGCTCTTTTTCTTGAATACCGGCCAAAATAACTTTGTAATCAGAAATAACTTCGTCTCTGATCGCATTGCCAAAATCGTATCTATGAAAGACCGGACCATAAATATCTTCATCGTCCATAGAAAAAACTACCCGTTCGATTTCTTCAGCTCTCTTTTTCAAAGATGGTTTTAGTAACCTCTCTGTAGCAGTCATGAATAATCTTTTGCTTGAAGGAATGTTTTCGTCTCTCAAGGCAAGATTAAATATGTTCGCATCGTTTGTTCCTGCCGTCCTGTGTGCTTCATCAAAAATAGTTAAATCGAACTTAAACGAGTCAGCATTTTTTATACCCTCAAGCAAGACTGGCAATGACTGATACGTCGAGAAAATAATTTTTTTGCCGGTCACCAACGATCCCAAAAAGTTAGAAATATCAACAGGATTTGTTGTGACAGGAATATTGAAGTCTTTTATTGATATATCTCCCTCGTCCTCAATCTCACTTGATACAGTCTTGTCGCTACAAACACACATGTAGGTAAAAGGTTCTTTCGTCTGATCAGCCCACGCTTCAAGTGTTTGTTTAATAAGAGCTAAACTAGGAGCAAGAAAGAGAATCTTTTCAGTTTGTAATTCCTCTGCAATCCAGAGAGCGGTAAGGGTCTTGCCCGTACCGCAAGCGGCTATCAATTTGCCCTTAGAACTTGTCTTGAAACCATTAGAAACATCTTTTATCATCTGCCTTTGGAAAGGGAACGGTTCATAAAAGAAATGTTCGATTTTACCCGAATCATTCGTAAATTTATGTAGCTCCTCAAAAAAATCTTGATCAAGAGATTCAAGTTCGTCTACCAAAATCTGTAAGTGTTTTTGTTGTTTAAGCACGAGGTCGGTGATCGAATAACAATTGGCTATTGTGTAATTGTAGTCAGTGTGTTGCGCTTCCACCCAAAACTTTGCTAGTTCATCATATGATGGCTTGACTCTGCTGGTTCGAAACTTTACTTGATAACCTGCTACCTTACCATCATTAAAAACCATAAGGCCATCAATCCCACTATCCTTCTTTTCAATTTTGTATTTTTCCAGAAACTCTCTAGGTATTTCAGTGGATCTGTAGACTTCACTTAATTGATAAAACTGTTTTTTGAGTGTGAGGTATGCAAATATAAATTGCTCAAAAACCTCCCCCCTTAGCGGCGCAGTAGGCAGTGCTTCTATTTTTTTCTCTAAATCATTCCAATTAGAGAATTTCTCTTTTAATAAATCGTTGTAACGGCTCATATATATAAATAATTAAGGTCTCACGTTTTTCTGATCACCACAATACTTTCTCTCATTAAATTATCATACTTTCCATTAAGCTCTTTCATTTGTTGGGAAGATGACCTTATCTTTCTTGCGAACATTATTTTTTCCACCTCATACCCCAAGCTCTTTGCAATGTCTGCGACTAAAAGATCAGTTGGTACTAGAATCCCTTTATATCCGGAATTTGCCACAACAATGTAGCAAGAGGCATCTTTGACAAATATATCCTTCATTCTTTTTAATAGCTCGTAGGTATCGTCGAAATACCCCCGAAGCATATCAGGAATATTTTTATTCCAGATATTATAGGTCGCGATGGTATTTGCAATCACGTCAATATCCTTGTTGTAGTTTTTTATTTTGTGATCAAAGCTAGAATTTACGTGCGATCTCATTGCCATATCTCGAAAAAACTTAAAGCCACTATAGTCTTTAACAAAATTTCCCATCCAAAATTCTAATTTATAAACTTCACAGTAATCAAAACAATTTGCATAGGGCGGAGAAAAGATTGATATACCAACTTTCGTTTTTTTTACTTGTTCAAAATACTCATCTATAAGCATTGATCCATTCACGAGCAACACCTCTTTGTCGTAGTTAGACACCCCTATGTCTTTCATCATCAACTCACACTTTGCTCTAAAGTAAGAAAATATATTTTCTATTGGCTTTTTCTTTAGGTTGAGTTTTATGCCGTTGCCATCTTTAGTTCTGATTGAGCAGTCTTCAATAATTGATATGAAAGCTAGTCTAAAAAAATTAGACATTTTCTCATTTTCTTTTTTGTCTAATTGCTCACAGAAATGTTTAATCTTGTAAAGATCACTCAGTGCCTTTTTCGTAAATGATGAAGTTATTACCCTCGGCTCCGGCTTGATTGGTGATTCAATCTTTGGATCAAATTTTGCGAGTATCTTTTTAATCTCGGCAATATCATTTTTATCATAGTGGGTAGTTTTTGTTTTCGCCGCAAGAAAAGCAACTGGGTTTATGTCAAATCCAATACTCTTATATCCCAATGCCTGCGCAACAAGATTGGTAGTTCCAACCCCGACGAATGGATCGAACACGTACTGATCTTTTTTAGGATTTTCGGACTTAATAATTGCCTTAACCAATTCTTCGGCGTAACCCTGCTTATACTCATACCAACCATGCTTAGGCGTTATTTTATTTGTCTTGAAATTTACAAGCTCACGAAAACCATCACCATCTGAGACTTTGTATTTTTTTTGAAGACGCTCAATAACACCCACGTATTCGTCGAGTAAATTCGTGTGTTTTGTTGCGTCTTGGATAATTTTTACGTTGCTTGTCCTAGTCATATAAATGATCAAAATAATCTTTCTTTAAGGTCGCGTACAGATTATGCTTGTTTTTTAGTAAGTAATTTTTTGAGAATGATTCAATAATAGGCATTGCTTCAAGAAACATTTTTTTAATTAGGTCATTTCTATCCGCATTAATTTTTTCAAAATGATCACTAAAAACAGCATCCAGATCATTCCAAAAGAGCTCCTCGTCTCTATAAGTTTTTTGCTTAACCAATGAATTTCCACTCTTTTTAAAAACATAGATAAAGTCACCGTAGGGAGACCCCTCGTATTTTGTATGAGCCGTTTGTTTATAATTTTTAACTCCGTCTTGAAAATAAATCCCTTCTTTTTCCAGAGTGAATCCTGCTCTAAAAATGGAAAAGAGCAGTGCCAGCCAAGCATTAATATTTTTATTATTGAACGTAAGAACCATGTATCGCTCGGGCTTTAGAACATCAAATGCTTTCTTAAATACTCTGTACAGATTCATTTCGTAATCGTGCATTGATTTAGCACCGTCAAAATTCTTTTTTCTATTAGAAACGGCTTCAGATTTGAAATCCGGCTCAACATTATAAAAATCTTTATTCCATGGGTACCAGAAATGTGAAAGCTC
>CAZTFV010000091.1:0-3507 GCA_964613075.1 uncultured Gammaproteobacteria bacterium
CCTGCAATTAACTTCCTCAATGGTGAGAACCTGAATATTCAAAGTTCAGTTGGTGGCGATGCAGGCCTGACGAGTAGATTCTTTATCAATGGCAATACAGGGAATGTTGGTATCGGCACGACAAATCCAGGTAGAAAACTCGCACTGAGTACAACAACCAGTGTTGATGGTCTAGAGATTGGTGGTTCAAGTTCACAGAGTTTGACGCTTATGACCAATTTAGGTAATGGGAGTATCAATCCAATCACTGTTTCAGGTGATCGTGGTCTTTTTTACACAGGAGCAAGCATTAATAACCCAGGTGGAGGTTTTGTTCTTGCACCCTGGCGAGATACTTCAAGTGGATTGCGTCTTGATGAGGGCGGTTCGGCTACTCTTACTGGTGGGAGAACGAACGGTTTGGCAGCGCTCATTGTTGACCAGCGGGGTACCAGTGGAGGAGCAAGCAATGACATCTTTACTGCTTCTGCTTCAGGCACCACTCGATTGACTCTTTCCAACGGAGGCAACCTCAACTTAGTTGGTGGTGTCTACCAGTCGGCAGGAGTATCAGGTGTCTCCTCAGGAAGCAATCTTGACTGTGTCGATGTCACAGGTGGCATAGTCACAGGCTCTGGTGCCTGCCCGCAAGGCACAGGCAGTAACTGGACAATCAGTAATGGAGCTATTTTCCCTAACAACGCTGCTGTTTTGGATCTTCTCATCGGCGGCACCTCAACCGCCTCAGCCAGGTTTGCAGTCCTTAATGTTGCGGGAGGAACACCTACGGCAACGGTTGCCGGCAACTTTATCGTGATGCCAAATAGCCAGACAGTAGGTCAATCAGGAGGACCAGGAGGCAATGTCGGTATCGGGACGACCAATCCCGCATCAGTTATCGATGTCAACAAAGAATGGCCATCATCTGCATCTACAAATCTTATAAGTAGCTTTACTAGTTATGCCGATTCCTCTCGATTTGTCATTCGTAGGGCTAATGGTACAGTGGCTTCTCCCACTCAAGTTCTATCTACTGAGGTCATCGGTAACTTAAATTTCAGGGGATATCATTCTGGCGGAGCTTTTGCGACTGGTGGTTCCGCTTCTATAACAGCTACAGCTGAGGAAAATTTCACTTCAACTGCCTGGGGAGGAAGACTTACTTTTAACACTGTTCCCATTGGTTCAACGACATTAACCGAACGAGTCCGTATTGATAATTTAGGCAATGTCGGTATCGGGACAACAGCGCCTATTGGGAAACTCAATGTTTCAGGTGATGCAGGAGGTGTAGCGCTAGTCAAGTTTAATGAGTTAGGAACAAATGACATCTTTACGGCTTCATCTTCTGGTACAACGAGATTTGTTATCAACAATAATGGTAACGCGACTATTGGAGACACAAGCGACGCGACAACATTGACGATCAATGACATCAATACTGCTGAGTGGCAAATTAAAACCGGTGCCTTTGCCCTCTCATTTGCGAATGACAATGATGATAATGGCACATATGATACAAGACTCTACCTGGAAAAAACAGGCAATGTCGGTATTGGGACAACTGCGCCAACAAGCGGCATGTTGCAAATAAATAATGGGGCCGACACAACGGGTTTGTATGTTGGCACAAATGTTGCTCGGACAGTACCAAACATTCGCTCTATTGGTTATTCCAGTGATAGTGTCAATGCCGGAGGTGGAATAGAGCTTGGCAACGGTATAGCTGACAGCGTGAATATGTACATATTCCGCCGTAGTGATAATGACTTTACAATCACTACTTCTGGCGCTTCTACTTCAGACCTGTATATACAACCAAAGACTAATTTATTGTTAAATTCTACTGGCGGCAACGTCGGGATTGGGACGACAGCCCCACTTGCCTCACTTGATGTCAATGGTGCTGCTTCGGTTTCCGGAAACCTGACACTTGCCGGTGCTGCACGAGCTATTCAGACGACAGCAAATAATACCTTGACTATCGGCGGGAACAGCACCGGCAACATCGTCCTCAGTCCGTTAAATGGAGGCACAGGTGCGAAAGTGCTCCCGGGCGTTGATAATACCATAAGCCTTGGTGCTACAAATTCGGCTCGGTTCAAAGATCTCTTCCTTGGCCCAGATTCCATTCATGTTCACTGTACAACAGGGGACGGATGCTCAAGTGGTGCTGAGTACAGTCTTGGTATATCAACCAGCAACAGGCAGTTTCAAATAAGAGCGAATCAAACCTCATTCACCTCAGGGACCCCAATAATGGCTATAACACCAGAAGGATCTATAGGCATCGGTACTACCACAATAACCAATGGGTTAAAGTTCAAAGTAGAAGGATATATTTCAGCACCGTTTGGCGATGGAACAAATGCCCAGTATCGCTTCGGAGATGGATCAGAAAATACTGGATTTTCAAGCCCCGCTATTGATGAGATTGCATTTATCACTAATGGGAATGAACGGGGCACATTCAGAACTGGAGGAAAATTAGATCTTGTAGGAAATCTTGAACTCAATTTGGATACAGCCGGAAACTCAGGTGTTTGTAACACCCAGAATGGCGGCGCAAATTCAATACTAAAAGACTGCAACAGCACACCAACTGATTTAGCAGAAAACTTCGGAACGAAAGATGATCCGACGATTGAAGCCGGAGACGTTGTCACAATGACAGGGATTGTTGAGACACGGCAAGTATTTGATTCGGAAGGTACACGGGCGTTTGTCAAGAAGACTGACCGGAAATATCAATCCAATGTAGTCGGTATTGTTTCAACAGCTCCAAATCTGGTCTTTGCCGATGAAGATGAGCTTTGGAATTCGGATGACAGACCAAAGCCCATTTCGCTCGCAGGACGGGTACCGGTGAAGGTCGCTACCGAAGGTGGTTCGATAAAACAGGGTGATTACCTGACAACATCGTCAACTCCCGGTGTTGCCATGAAGGCAAGCAAAGCGGGTGCGGTGATCGGTAAAGCATTAGAAAACTACAGCAGTGACGGTATCGGAAAGGTTTTAGTCTTTCTCAATGTATCTTGGTACGACCCCGACGTCTACATCACCTCAACAGGCGACATAAGTGTCTTTGCAGACACCAATTCTTCTGTCATCCTGAGTGGCAACGAAGGATCTCCCATCACTCAAGATTCTTCGGCTGTGCCTCAGAATGACACGTTTGTTGTTACGAAGTCAGGAGAATTGATCTCTCGTGTTGGTGTTTTCTCTGATCTCTTTACTGGCAGCCTTAATGCTGGCTACGTTCATGCGCAAGGACTGAACGTAGCTGGCTTAATCGATGCTCAAAAACTCACCCTTGGCGGCAAGAACATCCTTGATCTGTTTAGCAACAGGAACAGTGAGATTGCTTCAGAGCCAGCGGCTCTTCGCAATGACATACTGGGGGTTAAGACTGCTATAGACAGTCTTACTGATCGGGTCGATATCATTGATCGACTTTCCCAGCAAACTGCCTCGCAAGCAGCGCTGTTAAGCGATATTCTGAATGCGGATGTGGGTGTCGGTCCTTCG
>CAZTFV010000092.1:0-3334 GCA_964613075.1 uncultured Gammaproteobacteria bacterium
AGTACCAGGGATGGGGCTCGAACCCATAGCCGCCACGTTATGAATGTGGTGCTCCACCATTGAGCTACCCTGGCGCGTATCAATTTTAGCTTCCAAAGTATATCAGGTTGACCGTGCGTAAGGCAAATGGTATACTACTCGTACTAAATCGTTCTTTCTCAAAATGTGAAACATTTTGAAGAGGAGCAACCGACTGATAGCGATTTCTTCGCTCTGCGAAGAAGAAGCGGAAAAGTCGAGTTGCGACGAGCGCGCGGGGTAGTGTAAGGTGCACATGAGGCTCATAATCTTATAGTCTGGTTTCGATACCAGCCCCGCAACTCGGGTTATTAAAGAAAAAGAGAGCTCTCCTTTGGAGAGCTTTTCTCTAGTTCTCTTTTTCTTTCAACCCGATGGGGCTGGTGTCCCGCAAAGCAGGACATAATAGCCCCAATTCCACCCTCATCAGATCGATGTGAAGCACTAAAGCGCTGAATATATTGACCTAAACAATATATACTAACCTTGTGTATTACGTTTATATCTTACAATCCCTAAAGAAACCGGATTGGTTCTATAAAGGTTCAACTTCTAATCTTAAAAAGAGAGTAGCAGAACACGATGCAGGTAAAAATTTCTCTACGGCTCCTTATACTCCATTCAAGCTGATCTACTATGAAGCATATTTATTAAAACAGGACGCAGAAGCACGAGAAAAGTACCTTAAGACGAGCATGGGAAAACGGGTTATGAAAAAGCAACTTCGTCAGTTCTTCAGGCAAGTCTAAATGTAGCAATTTTACCGCAAATTTGCTTAAATAAGATGTATCTCAAATCATGAGCAACCCGACAATTGTCCTTATTGCAGATTACGGCGCTGGTGATCCGGCGTTCACCGAGGTCATTCTGCAGCTTCGACACTTTTTGCCTGATGCGCATATCTTCCCCCAGTCTACTCCTGCCTTTAGTACGATCAATACCGGCTTTTGGATTTATCAGATTGCGCAAACAGAAAATCTCGCTGATAATACCTACATTTACTCCAATACCGCTCCCCGAAAGGAAGACAAAGAAGCGCAAGAGCGGAATCGAGGCGAAAAGCTGATGTACGCAAAGCTCACAGATGGCTTTGAAGTCGTGGCAGTGAATGCGAGGTATAATTTTTCATTCATCAAGCCGCATATCGCGGAGTTTCGTGAGGTTAACTGCTCCCATGAAGGATCGCAATTTCGCTCACGCGACAATTTCCCTGAGGCGGTTGCAAAGGTCGTCAAACAGGATCCTTCGGTACTGGGTAAGAAAGTAGATGTAAATCTTATTCCTGAATACCCAAGAAACGTCATTGCCTCAATTGACGGGTACGGCAATATAAAAACCACAACCAAGCAATCGGATGTTCATCTGATCCCGGGCCAGCCGCTTATTATTCAAATTCATACCCAAAAACATATCGCAACCTATACTGACGGTGTCTTTAATATTAAAGAGGGAGAGCTTGCGTTTGCACCCGGGTCATCGGGACACGACGATCGGTTTATGGAGCTATTTGTCCGAGGTGGAAATGCGCACCAGCTATTTAACAGTCCAAGCGTTGAGGAAGCTTTTTCACTCCAGCCGGTTTAACTTTTTCCGCCTAAAACGAGGTTAAGCCATTGCTGCCAGTTAGGCGTGGATTTTATCGGTTGCGTACTTTGCTTCTCCTGTTTTTCGTTTTGTGACTCTTTTGGCATAATGACTATTTGCTCCCCGGGCTTGCCCAACAGCAGCTTATTTCGCGCTTCCTGCTCTACAAATTGGGGGTCCTCAACTATTTTCACTTGCTCCTTGAGTCTCCTATTCTCCACTTTGACTTTTTTCAGCTCCTGATCTGCTTTGGTCAAAAGCTCACGCTTCTGCCAGAGCGTTACGATCGAATGAGCAAAGTTGTTAATCGCAAAAAGAAGCACGGCAATGATGAGAAAAAGAGCTATTTTTTTCATATATCTTCAGGTAATATTCATTTTCACGCTTGACTTGAAGCAAAATTATTGATATTATGGGATTTTGAAACAATGAAACCGATGAAAATTCGTGAAGCCCATAAGGCGTTTACCGACTATCTGAAGAGTAAAAATCACTCAAGTGCTACTATTTTAGCATACGGAAAAGATATCGAGCAGTTAGCTTCATTTCTTGAGGAATTGGAGAAACATGACATTCATGAAGTTTCTTCAGCCGACCTCCAGGCATTTTTGGCCAAGATGCAAAATGACGGGTATACCCCAAAATCCGTGTCCCGTAAGCTTAACTCAACCAGAACATTCTATAGGTTTTTGAAAATGAATGAGGTTGTGACCGATGACCCCTCCCTTCTTGTCTCACACCCTCGCTACGAGCTCGCACCTCCAAGAATTTTAAAGCCGACTGAATACAGAGCCCTTCGTGATGCCGCAAGAAACGACGCGCGTATGTTTGCCATTATTGAGCTTTTGCTTCAGACAGGTATCCGGATCGGCGAGCTGGCAGCGCTTCGTTTGCCAGATATCCAAGGCGATTCCTTGCGTATTCGGCCGATTGAGAAGCATGAGGAACGCACGGTACCACTCAACCGCCCGGCAAAAGAAGCCCTCAATCGGTATCTGAAGATCAGGCCACAAGTACAGGATGACCACGTCTTTATCACCAAATCAGGCAAGCCCTTTCTCGTTCGGAATATCAGAACGGCAATTGAGCGATACTTTAGACTTGCAGAGATTGAGAGTGCCAAGGTGAATGACCTTCGCCATACCTTTGTTGCCCATCACCTAAAGCGCGGCGCATCCATCGTTCTTCTTTCAAAGATTCTCGGACATAAGAGAATCTCAACGACCGAGCGGTATTTGGAGTTTGTGAAGGAAAGAGCGAAAGATACAACCAGCCTCAGCGAGCTATAACAACCCCTAAGGCAGCTTTAAACGGATGAAGCTTTCGGCAAACTCAAATTCCTCTTCGTCTGCAAAATTTAACGCGCGATTGACTACCCGTTTTTTGATTGCTGGAAAGTCATCAAATTGGCTTGCGTGAACCTCCAATGCTTTAATTTTTTTATCAAAAGTGCTTGTGATATTCACAACGTGTGCCTTTTTTTCAGCCCCGTACAGCCACAACTCCTCTACTCTATGCACTAATAACCCTTCTTTTATCTGCTCAGGATAGGTCAGCATGTCACGACTCAGGGGAAATACCGCGTCCATTGTTGCGATACCGGCTACGCGATGATCGGTATGATTGATAAAAGCGGTATCAGTCCAGGCAGAATGTTCTGTATAGTAAAATGTTGGATCCCAGCCAAAGACGATCTTTGGCCGTACCGTACGGATAATCCGGACGATTTCTC
>CAZTFV010000093.1:0-3112 GCA_964613075.1 uncultured Gammaproteobacteria bacterium
GTAATAAGTATTTCAAACTATGTCAGCAGGCGCTGAGCAATTGAAAATGGTGAGCTTGCCGAACCACTATGTTGGAACTTATTATTTAATGCGAATTACGAAATGCCAGCCTTGTCATTGCGAGGAATTCTCCAAAGGAGAATGACGAAGCAATCTCAGAATTACAATCTTGAGATCGCCACGGTCGCTTAAGCGACCTCGCGATGAAAATCATGCAAATGGTTAGCTTCGTAATTTCGTAACTGGCATTATTTAGCTAATCCCAATGCTCTTGCCATTATTTTCTGAGCTTCATTATTCCACCCAGGATCGCCAATACAGACTATTGAACCCCCGAGTTGATCAACAACACGATAGACATCAACTGTCTGATCTTCGGGGCCCATATATTTGGTCAGTTCAATCGAGGAAAATGATGGTCTTTCGCAACGACCATAGAGTTTCAGAGAAAATGATGGTCGGAATATACCCCTTCTAACAACTGAAATACCGATTTCATCAGGAGGGGTTCCTACAGGTGCATAAGTAGTTCTACTAGCAACAGGAATATTATGGTAAGTTACAACTTCCTGTGTTGTTGTTCTATATTGATCACCAAATTGCCATGGATAACCCTCAAAAGAGGCTTCACCGAGATGGTCCTCTCCAGCAATAGCCAATGTCATTAATTCATCCACTCTTGCTGCCATAGCAGAGGAAGTAAAAAGATTGATATTTCTTGAGTCTTCTTTAACTTCTCGCAAATCGACAATACCAGGTTGATAACCATATCCTGATGGAGGATTTGTAATAAGAGCCGCAATTAACTCTCTTACTGTTGTAATAGGCTTTGGAGCAGAATTTCCCCCATGTTCTTGGTCTGCCATAAGGGGATAGTAGCAAAAATCGAAATAAATGTCAACCTATAGTAATAATATAGAATCGTCACCTGGAAGGTCAAATAGCTTCGTGACCTAGCTTCTTGCAGATCTTAAGCAACTATGTCAAGAATTATTCTACTCAACAGCGGAATTGGTGAGGTTTATTATGTAATCGAGATCTGTTCTTGCAATAAACTTATCGTCTGCTGTAATAAGTTTACATTTCTTTTCGGCCGCAACTACTGCATAGATAGCATCATAAACTGATACGCTATACTTTTTAGCAAAAATTGCAGCTTTTATTATATTCTCGATGGTGGGATGAAGAATATTCAACTTCATCTTGTCAAGTTTTGCTAAAGATAGTATTACTTGATTTTGAGGAATCTTAGTTTTTGTAGCAAGTGTATTTGCAACTTCATAAAAAAAAAGATTGGGAACTACGATAGTTTCTTTTTTTTGAATATGCTTTTTGAGAATAGCAAGAGCTTTTTCCCGCCCGCCTTCATTTGGCAAAAAAAACTTGTTTGCAACTGAAGCATCAATAATTACCACTATTCTTGTTTGTATCGAATTTCCCTCAATGCCTTTACTGAATCAAATCCCTTTGTGTACTTTGCATTTTCTATTGCAACTTTATCAAGTTCTGCAAGTAAAGACTTGGCTTCTGCCTCAGAATGCATTTGTTCCGCACTGCCAATTTTCTCCCGAATTACAGCAGAGAGACTTTTTCTGTTTTTCGCAGCTTCAGCCTTAAGCTTAAGATAATCTTCTTCAGGTATTCTTATGTTTGTGGTAACGTAGTTCATATAATACAATTATACCATTGTATTATATTCTGTCAAGCTGCAAGCCTTAAGCAACTATGTTCACCCTGAGGAAATTGAAGGATTGGAACCTTATAAATTTTTATGTCCCGTACTCTATGAACGATTGCAACCCTAGGGTAGGATAGTGAGGCGTTCTGTGAACACTTCCTGTGGCGTTCTAAAGTTGAGACGTTTTCTGGGTCTGTTATTCAACTCCCACTCAACGTCCCGTAACTCTTCGTCTGTGATTGTAGCAAAGTCTGTTCTCTTTGGAAAGTAGTATCTGATCCACATGTTGCAGTTACCGTTGCTTGCTTCTTGCCTACAGTATGGTAGAAAATGATCCATTCCAATCGCTCTTGTGCTTTGGGCGTTAGTTTATCCTTGCCAATCTTTCGTAAAAGAGTCCACTTCTCAGGAATATCGATCTTCTTTTGCGGAAAGTAGTAGTTCTTCCACTTTTCTTGATACATCGGTTTTATCCTCCTTCCTTGGTAGGTATTCTACCTTAGAAGTGTAACCGATGTATCTCAGCCTACTCAGGGGTAAAAATATAGAATAATGGCGCTGAACAACTATGTCGGAACTGTTTATAGGAACTTTATACTATTCGGAATATCCCAGTTAGAGGGTTTTTTAGGAACAGTACAGCCTTTCATTGATGCATGATCCTGATAATCGAGGATTGTAAATAGCTTTCCGTTTTTTGTAAACAAGGCTATGGTATGTCCAAACGGTGCATTGTCCGCACCTGCGCCCTTTTCAAAGCCTCCTCGAGCATATTTTATCTGTACTGCATCATCAGCATTTGAATCTGAAATAGGTGTTATTTCATAGAGATCGTTTATTGACATACCTTTCCAATCTTCCTGTAATTGACTATGTTCCTGTACATATTCCTGCAATGATTTATCCCAATCTTCACCAGAGATGCCGAAGAAGTTATCAATATTAATATATGCTACTAATCCGTTCGGGATATATCCGGGAGAAGCTGCTTCAATCGCATTGCCACACTCGATCGCGTTCCCCTCATAATCTATACCATTTGCGGGATAGGTAAGTTCAAACCCATAGGTCTCATTTCTGTATGTTTTCCAATCGGAAATCAGTGTGTTCGGTTGTACGGTTGTGTTCTGTGGGGACTGCATTTGTGTACTTTTTAAGACTGAAACTATGAGGATAAGGAGGAAAATAGCAAAAATTCCTGATAGAAGATATTTAAAGGTATTTTTGCGATGGAAAGTTACTTTGCTTTTTTTGACTTTAGATTTTGCTGCTCTGTTTTTGGGCACAATATTATTGTTGAGTAAAAGGGTAAGGAAGTCAAGTTCGAACTCCACTGAAAGTTAATGTAGTTTGATACGGTTTTGAGGCTAACTTGAAATGCAGGCGCTGAGCAATTGAAAATGGTGAGCGGTTTGCCCTGCTCGCCCTGAGCTT
>CAZTFV010000094.1:0-3056 GCA_964613075.1 uncultured Gammaproteobacteria bacterium
AAAAGATGTATGAATATTTACTGAATCAAGGGCGTGATATTGCGCTTGTGGGTACCACACTCGTAGTCACCGTTTTTTCTCTTTTGCAGATTATGCAGTTACAGCAAATCCATAGCGACTGGTTTGAGGCGGGCCAAAAAGCGAAGAGATTTATAATTGCTGTTGATGCAGCATACGCGGATTACTGGTCAAGAGAGCCTATGGAATTCCATTTTGTCAATGTGCCGATCCGGGTTGGGGAAGCATGGGTATTTCCTGTCGGACTTGAGGATGCGCTGTGGTTTGGTTTTCGGAATCCTGATATGCATGTCAACCAGTGGGAGACTGTACAGCAAGCGCTGGATGCAGTTGACGGAACGAACAACCAGAAAGTATTCGTGTTTGATGAAAGCGGGAAAATTATTGAAAGAAAGAAAAAAGTTCGTGTTCAATGAGGAAGGTAGAATTTTTTTTATTAGGCGTTATTCTTCTTGGAGCTTTTGTGGTAAGGTTATATAGATTTGATAACCCTATTGCTGATTGGCATAGTTGGCGTCAGAGTGATACATCGGCAGTGTCGAGAAATTTTGTAAAGTCCGGGTTTGACCTGCTTCATCCACGATACGATGATATATCTAAAATACAGACGGGTCGGAAAAACCCGGAAGGTTACCGCTTCGTAGAATTCCCGCTCTATAATTTTTTTCAAGCAGGATCATTTGTAGTATTTGGTTTTTTAACTCTTGAGCAATGGGGAAGACTGGTCACGATAGTCTTTTCGTTGTTGGGAATAGTATTCCTTTATCTGATTGTCCGTAGGCATATCGATAACGTCGCAGCGTTGTTTGCTGCTTTTTTCTATGCATTTTTACCTTTTAGTATTTATTATGGCAGAACGATACTGCCTGATCCTGCGATGGCGACGGCAATACTCGGGGGAATATTTTTCTTTGATTTGTGGATAGAGAAGAGTATTAAGTATAAAGTATTAAGTATACAGTATTTGGCGTTTTTTGTTTTAGCAGTTGTATGTACCGCTTCTGCGCTACTATTGAAACCCTTTGCGTTATTTTTTACCCTGCCGATGGTTTATCTTGCGTACAAACGGTTCGGTTTTGCGATGTTCAAACGTTGGCAACTGTGGGCGTTTCTCGTATTAGCAATACTCCCGCTGGTTTTGTGGAGGTGGTGGATACAGCAATACCCTGAAGGAATTCCGGCAAGCGACTGGCTTTTTAATGGAGGGGATATCAGGTTCAAAGGCGCGTTTTTTTATTGGATATTTGCAGACAGAATAGGCAGATTGATTTTGGGGTACTGGGGTACTGCACTTTTTGCTATCGGAGTATTGACTAATTCGAATAAACATCGTCTTCGAAAGCAAGGATGGTTTTTTTATTCTTTTTTACTTTCAGCGCTTCTGTACGTTACCGTTATCGCGCGAGGAAATGTACAACATGATTACTATCAGATTCTTATAATCCCGGCGCTGGCGATTTTTTTGGGATTGGGGAGTCGGTTCCTCTTTTTCCCTCCGGAAGAATACATCCATAGATACGTCGGGCGAATTGTTCTTTTTGCGCTGATTGCATTCACTTTTTCATTCAGTTGGTATTTTATTCGGGATTACTTCAACATCAATAATAGGGCAATCGTTGATGCGGGCAAAAAGGCGGATGAGATTCTTCCTAAAGATGCTTTGGTCATTGCGCCCTATGGCGGGGATACGACCTTTCTTTATCAAAGCAATCGCAAAGGGTGGCCTGTTTTTGACGCATCTACAGAAGAATTTCTTACAAGGGGAGCTAATTACCTGATCATTGCTAATCCGACTGAAGAGGATTATGCCGGTTTTGGAGAACAGTTTGAACACGTTGCAAGAGGCAGTAATTACCTTATTCTTAAATTGCAATGAACGTACTGTTTTTTACCTATGATTTCCCTTTTCCCACTACCAGCGGCGGTAAGTCTCGGGCATATAATCTCATAAAGCATGCGGGAGGTGATACAAATATTATTTTATTTTCATTCACCCGCGAGAAGATAACAGAGGAGCGGATACGAGAGATAAAGAATACTGGCATAAAGGATGTCTTGTTATTTCCAAGACGGAAAGTGTCGGATATAAAAAACATCGCCGCACTCACCAGACCGAACTCTTCTTTTTTCAGAACCCTATACTTTGATGCAGCCGTGTTTGCAGCATTTCAGAAAGCGGTTCGCGAATACAAAATAGATATTATTCATTTTGAATCGTTTTATACTGCATTTTATCTGCATACTCTGTTCAGGGAAGCCGGAATAAAGCAAGTATTCGGAACAGAAAACATCGAGTTTCAACTATATGAAGACTACGCAAAGCACATGGCACATCTTTTTCTGAAACCGTTTTATGCTTGGGAGGCTAAGAAAATCAAACGGGAAGAGCTCGGGGTTTACAAGAAGGCGGATATCTGTTTGGCAGTAACAGAGCAAGAGGCGGAGTTTATTAACCAATATGCCACGCGACCGGCGGCGGTTATCCCAAATGGCGTTGATACGAGTTTTTTTTCTTTTCAGCCGAAAAAGCCGGAGCCAAAGAAAAATATACTCTTTATCGGTAACTTTACATACTTTCCAAATATTGATGGTATAAGGTTTTTTTATCATGAAGTGTTTATCAAACTTGAAAACGACAGCATAATTCTTACTATCGTTGGAAAAAATGCAAATCAGTTACAATTTCTAAAAAATGATTCTCGGGTTCGGTTGCTGCCATTTATTGAAGATATTCGGGAAGCGTATTACGATGCGGATGTATTTGTTTCCCCAATAAGAATAGGCGGTGGGACAAATTTTAAGGTCCTTGAGGCAATGGCAACGGGTGTGCCGGTTGTTGCTTTCCCCGATAGAATCGCCGGGATCGGCGCAAAAGACGAGACTCATCTCTTGGAAGCGCACAACGCAGAAGCGTTCCAAAAAAGCGTAATTAGATTGCTTAGGGACGAAAAGCTTCGTGAGCATATATCCCGCAACGGAAGAAAGCGTATTGAGGAAAAGTTTGACTGGAGAATAATTGGGAAAAAACTGAATGAGGT
>CAZTFV010000095.1:0-3041 GCA_964613075.1 uncultured Gammaproteobacteria bacterium
AGTAGAAAAGCTTCAAAATAGCGCTTGACAAGTGCAGATACACGCCCTACTATAAAATAGATTATGAATTATTTTATGCAACTTGAGAAGACACTCGACATGTATTTTGGGAAGAAAGCACCCGCACTTCCGAATAACGCGAAAGAATTAATCGTAAAAATCGCTCCCTATCTCGTAATTCTGTCACTGATTCTTAATATACCTGCAATTTTATTGATTTTTGGTCTCGGGAGCGTGGCGACTGTTTTTGCTCCTCTTGGTGGCGTACGGTCTGTTGTCGCCTTGCCAACTATGTGGGTTGGAATACTGCTTCTTGTTCCCGTCGTTGTACTTGAAGCAATGGCTATACCGGGACTCTTTTCCAAATCGGCAAAGGCGTGGCAATATATGTACTGGGCTCAGCTTATTTCTGTAGTTTCAAGCTTAGTGCAACTGAATCTTGTGGGTGCTATTCTGAGCGCACTCATCGGTTTTTATCTTCTTTTTCAAGTCAAAAGCTTCTATAAATAAGTCTTTTATTTTAACTCATACGCACCTGACGGGGGCTCGGTATGCTCTAACACCGCGTAGTACATCTGATCTATCTCAATATCAGGATGCTCATCCATCTCATACTCTTTATGATCCTCATTGTAGTCAGTCAGATGCTGCTTGATGCCGAAATATAAAATCCTCGCCGCATGCTCCTTGTTGCTGTGGTAGGTATAAAAAACCTTCATGCAATATGTACATTTGTGTGAGTAATACATATTTTCTTAAAAAGTGTGTTATGTTGCCTTACTGGAATTTTTCTTTATAAAACTTTCAAATGCGCGGAGCACTTCAAGCGGTGTAACAAAAACGACAGTATTACTCTTGTCTGCGGAAAGCTCGCTGAGCGTTTGGAGTGTTCTGATATGAAGTCCACCGGTAGTACCGGAGAGTACGGAAGCGGCTTTTGAGATGTTTTCCGCTGCTGATTTTTCACCTTCTGCTCGAATAATAATTGCCCGCCTTTCCCGTTCTGCTTCGGCTTGCCGGGCAATAACGCGCTTCATTTCATCAGGCAGGATAATATCTTTGAGCTCAACCGACTCAACTTTGACTCCCCAGCTATCGACTGTTTTTGCAATAATGCGCTGAATGTTATCTGCTACTTCATTGCGTTTGGATAGCAAATCATCAAGCGATGTCTCGCCGACCACATTTCGCATCGTTGTCTGCGCAAGCTGGAGAACCGCGTAGTAAAAGTCTTCTACTTCCAAGACAGCTTTCTTAACGACACTAATACGATAATAGATGACTGCGTTGATTCTCGCTGAAACATTGTCTTTGGTAATTGCTTCCTGGTCCGGTACATCAACTGCTTTGATGCGGATATCAACCCGTTGCCAGTTTTGGATAATTGGCCAGACAAGACGCCACCCGGGGAGCATCTCGCTGTGGTATTTCCCAAACTGGAATTTAATGCCGCGCTCATACTGGTTGACTTGTTTGATTGAGATAATAACGATAAAGAGGAAAAGAACAACAATACTTCCGACAACAATCTCCATAATATCGGGCGTATTATAGCAAATTATTCAGCTATTTGCAGGGCTGCGTCACTTAAAATATATCTACAGCCTCGTTTTAACGAGTTGGAAATAATTACCATCAATATCCTGAAAGGTTGCGACATGCCCGTAATTTTCGACATGATAGAGATCGGCAATTTGTTTTACTTTATTCTTTTTTAGCTTCTTTACTGCTTTTTCAATATCATCAACCTCAAAATTGACCATCGAGCGTTTCGGATCTTTACTTTTTCCTTTCACTTCTGAATGATCAACAATATAAAAGCTGCTTCTTTTTCCAACTTTCATCTCAAACAAATTTTCTCCCCTCTCTCCCAGTTCTTCCTCTGTAGCAATTACCAATCCAACTTTATCTTTATAAAAATGGGCGAGTTTTTTCGCATTTGCGGAAAATAGAACAATGCTTTCAATAAACTGTATCATGCAACTCACCTCCTATCTATATAATAGAAAATACCTCATTATGCAGAAAAGTCAATAGGAGTTTTTGGAGATGGCTTAAATTACCATTGCGTGATAGAATCGTCACGATATGCCTGAACGACCCCGACTATCCTGTATTCCTGACCGTACACTTGGAAAGCTAATGCGTGGTGAACAAACTGGAATTACACCAATTCGCGGACCTCGGAGTCGTACCTCTGGACTATCAGGAGGGATTCAAAGATCCCAACCGGGGTCAGGAAATTCCGGGCCTTATGCCAGGATGTGGAAATCTTTTCCAGCCAAACCACGAGACTACGTTCCTATTCTTACGGATACGGACCCAGAACCTTGGACAGATTTTGTTATGAATTATGACGGGAGAGAAGGAACCTCTGGTCTTTTTATGATGATACCCGGCATAAACCCGGTAGATGGTCCTTTTGACAGAGTCACTGACGAACCTGGTGATGAAAACAGTGCATCGTTCTCTTCTCTAGTGGCAACTCCAGATGGAGGAGTTCCTTTAACCATTACTTTTCTTCCTGGAACAGTCGAATGGAGATGTGGTCTTCTTGGGACACAAATTCCTTTGCCTCCAAAATTAGAAAATGCTCCTGAACGGGTTTACTCAAACAATAGCTTGATAATTGCATCTTTTAATACTTAATGCTTGAACCCCAGCTTAAATAACTCTTCCCGATCTCTCAAGCGCTTCTAAATACTGGAATTGCCACCTGAATTGCCACCTTCCATGTGGACTAGCTTGGCAGAAGTAACAAACTCAGAAGGCGTCCGAAATGCCCCTTTCTTCACTTGCTTCTCTACTTCTCGTGCTAGATTTTTGGGAAGTGAAATAGTGGTTTGCATACAGAACGATTGTAGCAAGTTTTCCCTTTGCATTCAACTTCGAAGGCTTGGTAAACCCTGAGAGCTTTCTCACAAATTGGACTGAGGCTGCATGAATCTCCTCATCAGTCGCCGGCGGATCGAAATTAAAAAGGATTTTAATATTTCGACACATAGGTTATTCTCTGACAGGTTTATAGGAGAGTAAAACAT
>CAZTFV010000096.1:0-2907 GCA_964613075.1 uncultured Gammaproteobacteria bacterium
AGTCATACAGATGATTATACGCTATGAAGAAAAGCCTTCCTGTGAAGATTGTCGACCATATGGATAATCTCCTGCAGCCATAAGATAGAAAAATACATAAAGACCCAATTCCACTCTGTCTTCCACGCCTAGTTTTACATTTGCACTGTCCAGGCGCGACTCGAGAACACCTTTTGTAATCCCTAAATTCTTCGCCATAATTTGCGGGTTAATGCTATTTCTTCCAAAAAAGTTCACAGATTCTCGCATGGCTACCCCCTCTTTCGAGTCAAGGTCAATTTGCGAAAATCGATCAATAACCCGCATATCGATGAACGGAACAAGGTCAATATCCCCAAGGACTGTAGCAGTTAATAATCCCTCAAGGAAATTTTCTTTTTTACCAGGCCATATACCAAGTTTTCCTCGAACCTGCTCGAATTCTGATTTTATTTCGCGCTTAAATCTCTTCGTTAACTGTCCAGTTGCTGCAGCAGACGCGACAGCATTAAGAATACCCCGCTCATCACGATCCAGTCGTTCAAGTCTGTCAAGCAATTCCTTATTCTTACGTGCAAAAGCACGCTGAGCCATCCGAAGGTTTTCATAATATCCCGTAATATACCTTCCCTCTGTTCCTGTAAGCTCATGTTCTTTGATTCTTTGATGCAGCGGTTCAGGAATACCACGCTCATCCTGTTCATTGTGTCCCATAGTCGTGGTATTATAGCAGAATTGAGAATTTTTTGGTTTGAGTTTGAGGTTTTAGGCTGCGGGAAAGACGATGTGCTCAGAAGCTGGCTGAGAGCCTTTAGCAAGGCTACTTCTAATATATTCTATACCATTAAAAAACAGCCATACTTTCTCAAAAGCAAATGGGTCGTCAACGGGAATTCTCAATATATCTTCTCCTCGCGCAAGAGCAGTTTTCATACTAGTCACGCTCCATTTGTACGGATCTATATTTTCCAGATTGATTACATCAACGCCGCTGGCTCGTACTCTGAAAGCATTCCACATTCCTGGATGCATCTCATAAACGAGATTCAAATTCGTTTCCTCGAGATACCCTTGAGGAAAACCACTATTTGCAAACTCTTCTCCTAATCTCTCAGCTATTTGTTTTCTAAAAGAGGAACCTTCCGCAAATAACGCGTCTACGTAGCTATTATAATTAGGCTGCGGAGGTTGACCTTCTGCCACCGTCGTTCCTGCTAGTTGTTCTTGTGTTGCGACCATAATCACATGTACAACTCATGTACAACCTATATTATATAGCCTATTAGAACTACTGTCAAACACAAGAAGGGTAATATGTCAGGATTTGACAAAATATTCTTCGAGCGAGCGTAGCGAGTCGAGAAGTTATGTTCTCGACTACGTTTACCCTGAGTGCATCGAAGGGCTCGAACAATAACTTCTTTGTCAAATCCTGAGCGATTACCAAGAAGGCTCTATGTTATACTCCGTATATGACCCATTCGACTCCTTCCAGTCGCTCAGGCCTTCGGCTCTGAGGACTGGCAGCTTGCTACTCAGGTCTTCGACTCCGAGGTCGCTCAGACTCGAGGAGCTCGAAGAGATCATAGTGAGTGTAATCGAATCTATGAATATTAAAAATCTACAGGAAAAAATAAGAGTAGCGGATGAAAGAACCAGACCAAGATACAAGCTCTATTCACAACAGGAAAAACAGATTTTAACCAAAACAATTAAATTAAACGAAGAAGTCGGAGAGCTGTGCAATGATATCTTATCTGTTTTAAAGCTACAAAGAAAGTCAAAACTGGAAAAATTTGATAAGCGGAATTTTTATGAAGAATTTGCCGATGTTATCATAACCACCATCCAGCTTGCCAATTCAGCAGGAGTCAACATCGAACGAGCTATTGGTGATAAATTAAAGAAGATCGAAAAACGCTATTCCAAAGACCACATCAAATGATATAACCTCAATTATCCAGTTGGCGCTAACTCGGGGACTTTACCCTCAACAGCAACAGGTTGTCGGAATTGCTTAATCAACCCATATACACTCTCTACTGCCTCCCTCATTCTGGGATTAAATCTTGTTTGCTCATATAATAATGCTGCTTTCCTATGTTCCTCACCACATGTTGAAAGATTCACGATTACTTTTCCGCTTTCCCAAGGAAGATATGTTAAGGTAGCATAAGCTAATGTCTCGTGCTCTCCGCTTTTAGGGTAATTGTTCTTCTCCCCGTATCCCACATAGATACCGCGAAGATACATTATTGCTCTCCACCTCCTATATCCGTTTGTATCCGGATTTCCTAAATGAAAGAGCTCTGAACCACCGACCGAAACAGGATATGGAACATTGTCAACACTTCGAATACCAGTATCAATATGTTTCATGATGAAATCACAAATTACGGGACTGGGTATAAAATTGGGGTCAAACATTTCTGGCCTATCTCCTGCACCAATTTCAAAACTCGAGCCATGATTATAATGGACTCTTACACGCTGAGGCTGGTTCATGTTTGAAGCCTGAATACCTGGAGGAATCAGCACATCATGACGTATTTCTGCGCCCATATGCATCCTGCCAACAATGCTGACAGGTGAGCAATTTATATTATAGGACAATTATACTGCCTCGTCAACTGTGGAGCTTGACAAGTTCCTGACAGTTTTAGCTAAGCCTAAAGAGGACTATTACTCAACCGGTGTCTCGGTGACTGTGGGGGTAATTGTAGTTGTCTTTTCTGTTTTCGGGGGTAATGAAAAGTCTTTCACCTGCACAACTTCTGTTACAGTATTATTTGATTTATCCCACAGGCCTTTGATCCGCACTCTATGGCCTACCTGAAGGTCGGCAAAGGTGATTGCTTGCTCGCGTCTGTTTACAAGCTTTGTCGTTGCCGCAAGAGTTACGGTTTGATCGCCTCGATGCACACTGGT
>CAZTFV010000097.1:0-2845 GCA_964613075.1 uncultured Gammaproteobacteria bacterium
TACCTATGCTGCCTAAAGTTTTCAAACGCAAACTCCATATTGTTGTTTCGGGTAAAACACTGTTTAAACAACAACGAGGCGATGTCGGCGCTTTTTTCGTTATTCTCATTATGGCGACGATTATTGGTGGGAGTTACTGGCTCGTCAACGGTGTGCCGATGCGTTTTTTTGTCCAAGATCCTTTAGATGCAGACAATGCGACGACCTACAGCCTGAATGAGAAGAAAATTGCCAAAGGAAAGAAAAACGCCTTGCAGCTAAAGGATATCCCATTCGTCCCAAATACGCCAACTCCCGAGCCTGAAAGCAGAGAACCAAATGAACCCAGAGATCGGCCTGATGATCGTACAACAAGACCAGGACGACCAACACGAAGACCAAGCGACAGAAATGGAGACAACGAGACTGTCATCACCCGAGGCCCCCAGCCGCCAGGTGAAAGCGAACCGCCTAGTACTACTACTGGTTGTGGTATTGCTCATCCGCAACTTAAAACAGGCAAGCGGCCAGATGGATCCTGTTGCGTTGAAGATGGGCCTGTACAAAGTCTTAGAGAGTGCTGCCCAGGTGTACCATCGTGCAGGCAAGTGAACGAGGGAAATTCAGGGCAAAACATTAGCGGCGGTTGCGATATTGACGATCCAGGTTTGGATCAGGATCATTGGTGTAATGCAAAACCGATTATCTATCTTTATCCAACAAAACCAACAGTTGTTAACATCAGGGTAAAAGCAAGTGGTCCGATTGTTATTAGCGACCCGCTATATCCTGCCGACGGTTGGAAAAATGTCCTTGCGCACCCTGATGGAAAATTTGTGTATAAAGGCAGCGAGTACAAAGAATTGTTTTATGAAGCCGCAATTCCACCAGCAACTCCTCCCAAAAGTGGCATAATTGTCAAGACAAGTGAACTGAGGAAAACGCTCTTAATGCTTGTAACTAAACTTGGGCTCAGAGGATTTGAACAGGAAGAGTTTGTTTCATTCTGGACGGAAAAGTTAGAAAAAGAAAACACTCCTTATGTGCTTGTTTCTATCTTCCCACAAGAGGTTAAAGAAACATTTGACCACGTAATCATTTCTCCGACACCCGATACGTTTATTCAGTTCATAGCGTATTTCAAGCCTCTAAGCTATGCCTATCCAATTGCTCCGCTTGCTCTCCCCAAAGAACCGCCACAACGGGTAGGATTTACCGCTGTAGAATGGGGCGGCATTCTAGACAATTAGAGTGCGCCTTCAGGGAGCGTAAGCGTGTCTAGAATGTTTTGGAAGAACTGCTCTTTCTCTGCAGTCTTGTCGTCTTCATAGTACGCATACGTAATGATGTATAAATATCCGTCTTTTTCAAAAAAAAGATAGGTTTTGTGAACAGGCGGATCAAGAGGCTTGCCATTCTCAAGAAATGGTACTCTACCGGATAATTTTACCGCTTTATTTCCCTGAAACGTCGTATCTGTTTGCTCAAATTTCATCCAGGAAAGTAAATCAAGACGCTTCTCTATTGACGTCTCTGGTCTTGCCGGTGAAGCCTCTATGTGAAAACGGGGGAAATAATCAATGTTTGTTGCGCCTGCCGGTCGAACAGTTATCCCATTTCCTCCACCAACAATCGTATAAAGCTGTGGTTTCCAAGCTTCCGGATATTGAAACGTAAAAAGTGGCGACTCATATATTTCCTCAAGTACGCCTAATTGCGTATCAGGACTTTCTGCTGGTTGTGGTTCTTCTTTTTGCGGTGCGCCGCGTCCGACAATCGCGATAATAATAACGATTATCACAAAGACTGCGCCGAAAATAACCACTGCTTTTCTGGGAGGGTTTTTCGTGTTTGGCTGTTTTTCCGTTTCTTTGTTTTCCTCCATACTTCTAAAGTATGTCATGAAGGCTTCAGTGTGTCAATTTATTTGGCCCTGTATATCTGCTAATATGAAAATATGTCCGGGAAAATATCCTACTATGTCGTCTTACTCTCCGCCCTTATCATCGCCGGCAGTATTATCTTGTCCAATGGTATTTTCCCAAAAGGACCGGTCAATCCGCTAGAGCGGCTACGGTTTGAAATCGGAAAAGTTGATGATAACAAAGACAAAAAAGCTCCTGCTCTTCAGCTGCGCGCGGCTCGGGTGAAATGTGATAAAAAAGTTGCCGCGAGTTTTATTGTGGACACATCAGGATCTATGAAGCAAGGCAATCGAATGGATCAAGTAAAAGCGGCTTTGAATGATTTTGCATCGGATTTCCCAAGCCAAGGGCTTATAAATCTCTATACATATAGCAACAATGTTACTGAGTCGGTGCCGCTATCGCAATATGAACAGAGTCAAAACGAATTCGCAGAAGCTGTGGCGGCAATGGCACCTCAGTCTGAAACACGGACCCGTGATGCGCTGAATTTTGCCAGACAGCAACTTAACCTCAGACGTCAACAGTATCCAGATTATGAGATGTCTGTCATTCTCATTTCTGATGGCATACCGGAGACCGCTGAGAATAACAAAAGATTGGGGAAAAACCATCAGTATGACGCAACACAAGATCCAGGCGACATAGCAACCGCTCTCAAAAACGACGGCTTCACCGTGCATACGATTGCCTTGCCTGATGCGCTGGATAGCAAGCAAAATAAAAAGCATCAAGAGATTATGAAAGCCGCCGCATCAACGCCTGATGACTATTATGTACCGATTGATTTTAACGAGCTTACCAACACCGTGACGACAATTTCAAAAAAAATGTGCGATTAAGAGTTCCCATGCTGTAACAGTTGTGTCAGAAGCGTGAACTGTTACGCATTATTGAAGTTTATCGAATTCGTTTCTGGATATATTTGTATCCCGCAATAT
>CAZTFV010000098.1:0-2829 GCA_964613075.1 uncultured Gammaproteobacteria bacterium
ATAAATGCAAACACTTTCGAGTTATGAGAGATACTTACAGAGGTCCACTAACATTAAGAAGCAGACGCGATGCGCTTAAATATGCCGCCGTTGGTGGTGCTGCATTTGCAGCTGGGAGATTAACGGATGTTGGTTCGCGTATAAGTTCAGCCGCATCTTACGCAGTTGATTGTTTAACCCCCTCGGTAGATATAGCACCCGCTACTACTTCGGAGACATTATCACTTAGACCCGAAATAAAACAGATGGCAGCTGAGGCATTCGCATCGCCGGAACTAGGTTTTCCTGATTGGAAGAGCATGTACCTTATCGATGTGAGTCCAGATATGGCTAAAGTTCAGTACACCAGCGAGGAAGAAGGTAAAAAGGATACGGCATCAGAAGTTATGGGGTATGGTATGATTTATGCAGTGCATGCAGGTGAGAAAGATACATTTTATAGATTATGGAATTATGCAAAAACACAAAGAAATGAAGCGGGCTTAATGAGTTGGTTGATTGGTGAAGACGATAAGCCGATAGATACCAGCTCTGCTGCGGATGCGGATTTGGATATGGCATATGCCCTCGTTGCAGCCAACATGAAATGGGGAGGGTATGAGGATGATGCGAGAGAGATGATGGATAATATTCTCAGACATGATATAGAAGAGGGAACGTTCGTTCTTAAAGGTGGTTATAATTGGGGAGGATCTGATGAGACAAATCCATCGTATTACTCCCCCGGGTATTACAAATTATTCGAAGATTACACAGGTAATAGTGATTGGAGTAATGTTGCCTCAGCTGGGAGAGCTGTTTTGGATGCCATACATGAAAGACGTGGAACACTGCTTCCACCAAATTGGTCGACAGCAGATGGCGATGTTGTCCCTGGTAGAGGGAATAACAATGATAAATACGGATATGAAGCTATTCGTGTTCCATGGCGTCAAGGTATGGCTGCGCTGTGGTATCCGGAAGATCCTGTTGTAGGAGGTCATGCAAAAGAGCAACTTAAAAGAATTAACGATTTTTTTGAGATTGTTGTAGCTAACCCCAATGATATAAAAGGAGGATATAATCCAGAGACAGGTGAGGCGTTAGTTGGTTATACGGAAGTAGCCTTTACAGGCACTGCTGCTGTTGCAGCGAGTGTTTCTGAAAATCCAGAATTTCAGGTGGCATTATTGCAAAACACTATTGATGAACGAAATCGTGACTGGGTTACCAATGAAAGTATGCGATTGAATTCCATTCTTCTGCTCAGTGGAGAAATGATACATTAATAACCTTCGTAAGTGAGCGTTGACATATTTCCTCTCCTCATCTAAACTTATACAGATTCAGTAGAAGTATTATGATTAAATTTTCCAGAAGCGAAGATTACGCGGTCATCTTAGTGCATGCGCTTGCCAAGCAGTACAATAAGCGTTTGGTTCCTCTATCGGAAATTGCGAAAAAATATGATATTTCCATTCTGTTTCTTCGCAACTTGGCCAACGTTATGGTACATGCCGGACTTATCAAAGCGGTTGAGGGCAAAAACGGCGGCTATTTTCTTGCAAAAGATCCGAAAACGCTCAAAGTCGGTGAAGTACTTCGTGCGTTCTCACATAAACAAATGCTTCTTTGCTGTCCGACTGGTCAGATGCATGATGGAAAATGTCCAAAGGAGGCTTTTTGCGAGACAAAGACTATCTGGAGAAGATTAAATGAGGAGTTTCTGAATAAAGTATCTGATTTGAGTCTTGAGGAGTTTATGCGGTATAGGATGTAGCTATTGATGCTGGACGATAGAAACTTGATGTTAGAATTTGAAGTTAGAAAATAGAGGTTTGAACTTTCTATCTTCGATCATCCCTGCCTGCCGGCAGGCAGGCAACCTCAAGATACGTTCATGAAACTGAACGTATCAAGATCTAACTTCTAGCGTCAAGCGTCTAGTTTCAATAGAAATATCTGTTTATGCTTTTTTTAAAAAACTTCACAGCTGGTATTGACGGAAAAGAAATCCTTCACGGCATTGATCTCACTATTAAGAGAGGCGAGGTTCATGCGATTATGGGACCCAACGGGTCGGGGAAGACGACGCTTGCGATGAGCTTGATGGGACAACCGGGATATAATATCAAATTTCAAATATCAAATTTCAAATATCAAATGAATGGGATCGACATTGTAGAGTTGCCTTCTGAGGAGAGGGCGAAGCGCGGGCTATTTATTTCATTCCAGTCGCCTGTCGAGATAACAGGAGTTTCATTTCTTGCCTTTTTACGGACTGCATATAAAGCACTCCACCCCGATGAAAAGATTCCATTATCGCAGTTTAAGGAATCAGTAAAAAAAGCGTTTAAAGCTGTCGGGCTTGATGAAAATTTTATGCAGCGGTCAGTCAATGAAGGGTTCTCGGGAGGAGAGCGAAAGCGGGCGGAGATTGCGCAGTTGTTGGTGCTCAAACCAAAATTTGCTATTCTGGATGAAATTGATTCTGGCCTTGACGTTGATAGTTTAAAAATAGTCGCCCAGGCAATTAATGATTTGGTAAAAACGCAAAACACTGGCATTTTGCTTATAACCCACTATCAAAGGATTCTGCACTTTTTAAAACCAGATAAAGTCCATGTATTGATAAATGGCATGATTAAAAAATCTGATGGGATGGGATTAGTTAGTAAGATTGAGAAGGAGGGGTATGCTAGTTTAGCAAATAGCAAACCTGCCTGTCGGCAGGCAAGGTAGCAAATTTATGCAAAACTTCGATCTTAATAACTATGAATTTGGGTTTCATGATCAGATAAAACCGTTTTATTCTACTCCGAAAGGTCTCTCAGAAAAGATTGTAAAGGA
>CAZTFV010000099.1:0-2777 GCA_964613075.1 uncultured Gammaproteobacteria bacterium
GTCATCCCCTTGAAAAAGGGGATCGATCCTCAATCGAGTTGAGGATGACATTGGGAAATACTGAATTCGTACCTCGCATATATTTTTACCCCTTACGGAGTTTGAAGCCAAGGAAAAGAGACATGAGGCCAATGCCGGCTACGGCAAGAAGAATCCTACTATTACCGGTTGACGCAAAGCCCAGGACTGTATTTGTTGCGGCAGCAGCAAGAACGCTTCCTCCTATACCGCCTGTTGCGCTTCCTGCGCAAGAATATGTGCTGTTATAGGAGAGATATGGACCCTCTTCAAGACCCCAATTCGCACCGTTTGGAACAAAGATCCAGCCTGCATCTTTGTATTGATTTATCTCTTCGTCCGAGAGGCCTGAAGCTTTTAACCAGTTGGTTTGAATGCCTGAGCCGTCAACGGCACAGAAACACTGGGTTAGTTTGTCTTTGGATACCTGATAGACCTTGTCACTTCCCTGATACGTTGCAGTACTACCAGGAATACCATGCGTGCCCGATGCATATTGGGATTTAACAGATCCTTTAGGATTTGCACAGACAGGGAAGTCAGAAGGCTGTATTTGTGCAGCCCGAACCTGAGTTGGTGCCAACACAAAGAAGAGGAGAACAGTAAAAAAAAGAATTATTCGTTCAAACATATGTTATAAGGAACTTGTTTCAAAACCTCCTTGTCACTCCCGCGAAAGCGGGAATCCAGATTCTCAGTCAAGCTGAGAATGACGCAAAAGCGGGTTTTGAATTGAGCCCATGAATATGTTATAGGATTATAACATATATAGGCCTATAATGCAAATTACTGGGGAAATCGAAGAGAGTTCAAAGGTCGAGAGAGGAAATATCTCACATGATACCAAATATCTTTTTTCTTCGGTTCCAATACTATAGTCGTATTATTCTTGTCGACAGCGAGCTGTGTTGTGACACCAAAGTACCCCTTTGCCTGTATAGACATATCCGTTTGGGATAGAAGAGGGAGGTATAGTGTGCCTGATTTATCTGTTGTGTAGGTCAGCCCCATGTATTCAGCAGTTGCATGAAGCTCCATGCCCAAAGGATTTTCGACTCGAATAGCTACAATTGCTGGTTTGTAAAATATTGTCAGGCTTGATACTGCCTGCCTCTGCCTGCCATCATTCTCCCAGAGCCTCGTTGACCCGCCTCTCCCCACCCAGTAGTTAATCCCCATGAGCTCATCGATCTTCGCAGCCTCAGATAGCGCACCCAAGATCCAGGCTGCCTGCTCTTCCTCACTCATCTGCCCATGGATGTCAGGGATCGGCGCCCCGAACTCACCCAAGACGACTTTCCCTCCTGATAACCTCGCATACTCACGGATATCCTCTGCCAACTTATCAGGCGTCTTAACATAATGATCTACAACAACTATACCGCCGAGTTCCTTGGTGGTTTTCTTATCCATGACTACTTTGGCAACGTCTCCGTTCATGGAGTGGAAATTTGCAGCGACTTTGAGATTTTTCCCTTTGAATATCTCATCGGCAATACGGGTTTCATCAATCAGGAAAAGCCTATGCCCTTCAACATCGCCTGTTTTCCTCGGGTCACCCGGGCCGCCGTTTTCACACTCTGGGCAGGGTGAAAAAATATCGCCATCTCTAAAAAGAGAGCTGTTTTTGCTAAGAAAGCTTCTTAGTTTTTGCCTATGTTCATCCCTTCCTATTTTTTTATAGCCAAACCACCCCTCCCAACCGGCAAAATTCCCCCGGAACCAGACCTTAAGCCCGTTTTGCCTTGCCGCCTGCGCCCAGCGTGTCAGGTACGGAACAAATTCCTCATCGTAGGGCGTACCGATCGCAACGTGCGTTGCGCCCGTCGCGGCAATCTCGCGCGTCATCTCAAAGATTACAAGATCAAAAGTGGGGTCATCTGCCTTGCTTCTGGCAGTATCCCGTGAGTATTTCATCGTATCAATTGACTGCACCTGCCAGAGCCGAGCTGGCTGCTGCTCTTTTGGAAATTGCTTAGTTATGCGAAGCAGAAAAAAACCTAGGAAGGCTATAAGAATGATAGCGCCGATGATCAGTTTTATTTTCATAGTAACTCATGTTACGCAATACTTCCCTTGGTCATTCCCATGAAAATGGGAATCTATACAAATAACGTTCTGGATTCCCGCCTACGCGGGAATGACGGTTCGTAAGGTGAGATAGTAATAAAGGAACTATCTCTGCTTGGGTAACACGGGCTTGGTCTCAAGCTGAGAGACATACTCGGGTTTTATTTCATAGATGTCGGCAAACGGGAATGACTGGACCTTGTCATACTTTGCAAATCCTGTTGTTTTCTTGACGGATCGGAAAGTCAAATCATTGTTATCATTGGTACGCATGATAATCCAGCGCGCCCAGCGATCAGGGCTTGTCGTCGCGCTCTCCCAGTATGTGCCGGTTCCTTCATGAATAAATTTCTTCATCGGCAGCCCAGACGAAAAGATGATAGCGTCGTGGGAGGCAGCTGAAATAAGGACAAAGCCATCTTTATTCTTTGCATTCTGGTTCAACCAGCCACTCACTTGCGTAACATTTTTCTGGCTCGACCCGACGCGCGCGTCATCAATCGTGACTGCATCCCCATTGGCAAAGGCAAAAAAGGTCATGAAGAGAACGAGTCCTATGACAACATATCGCAGCTCTTTTGCTCTATGGACGAGATATCCGATAAAAATAGCGATTGTGGGCATCATCATAATGCCATAGCGTGCGTTAAACCATGTACCGCCAGAAAACCCCTGAATAAAAAGCACGG
>CAZTFV010000100.1:0-2768 GCA_964613075.1 uncultured Gammaproteobacteria bacterium
ATCGGTAACCACTCAACTGCTTCCATTTCATCATCGTGATCGGCGATGTCACCAGCAATGTATTCCATCAGATAGTAATAGACTGTCTTTTTACGTTTTTCTCCCTCAAAACTGTACCAATAGGTCGTTGGTGGCAGCTCTCTGAGAATTCGCGCCGCAACACCTGTCTCTTCTTTTACTTCCCGTGTAGCAGTCTCTTCTTTTTTTTCTCCCTTTTTGGTATCACCAATCAGGCCTTTTGGGAAAACCCAGCCATGATGCTGGGAATGTTGGCACAAAAGTACGACGATTTGTGCCAGTCCTGAGTTTATCGAAAGACTACGTTTTATAACTATTCCGCCAGCAGAAAATTCAAATTTCATAGCTGCAAATAATCTTATAAAGATCCTGTAAACCAGCTATCAAGCATAGCTTTTTCGCTTCAGGTATGCTGCGGCTGTTTCTGTATTATAGAGTATTTGGCACAACTTGCGAAGAAAGGGGCGATAGAGTAGTATGAATATGATAGGCATAGTTTTCATGGCACAAACAACGAATCAGCAACCAGACGAATTGAAAGTGCTCGAGCAGGCTGTTGAAAAAGAGCTTCTGGATCTTATCTTGCTCCATTTGGAGAGTGGAAGCCTGGAACTTGAAAAAGCCCAGGAGATATCAAGAGAATACCTAGCACTCCTTCCTTTCCGTGACAAGGCTGAGCTTCTCAAGAAACTTGGAAGTCTTTCGGGCAAGTACCAAGAAGCTCAAGAGGTATATACAAAATTCGCTGCAGCAATCGAAAAAGAAGACGCAGCAGAGAAAGTCGAGCAAATGTCACAGCATATAAAAAGTGGTAACATCGAAGAGGCGATTAACGTGGCGAAAGGAGGCGACAAATCATGAAGATGATGGACAATATGATAGAAGGTTTTGCCCAGCGTGCAGTCGCAAGAGAACGCAAAGCTGTAATTGCAGAGCATAAACCCGGGACGCCTTTTGAGTCGCGAGGGCAAGAAGTTGCAAGAAGAATCACTGCCTTATTTGGAGGGCCTGGTTCTCGAACTGATACAGCTACGAGCTGGGCGCTACGGATGCTTGGGGGGGGAGAGGTGGCGACAAGACCAGAAACTGGGCTTCTTGATGGCTATACCCATACAGATAGCTCAGGGTCTACTAAAAATGTACCAGGTATTAGAACGCACATGGTTCCTGGAATTAGTAGCTCGGTTGATGCAGAAATAGCGAGACAAAAAGCCGCACTTGCAGCAGCTGGCAAGCTCAATGCGGTTACTGAAAAAAACATCGGTGATCAACGCCCTGAACTCTTTCGCCACGCGACCATTGAGACCATTAATAAATTGCTAACGAGCGCTGATCCGGTTGATAGAAGAAGAGCTGAGGTCATCAAACATCAGATCATAGAATATGTTCTAGATGGAACACAGGCTCTCGGACTTAAACCACCTGCTTCCGTTGCAGATCCTAAGAATCCTACTCCTGCTGAGCTTGCAGCGCTTACTCCTAACGAGCTTGCAGCGCTTACTGCGTTTAACGATACGTCAGAGTTTCTTAACATTGCAGATACTCATTTCACTGAGCAGACGCTTGAAGAGCGTCGTAAGAAGTACAGGAAAAGATTTGGCGGTCCTCTTGCTGCTCTTGCAGCAATCGTAATCGATACAATAAAGTTAGGGACAAGTAGTGCAAGCCTCGATAGGCAGCATGCATAGCTGAGAATATAGTTAACTAGCGTCCAAACCTTAACTAAGGTTTCAGATACAGCGGAGAGGGTGGGATTCGAACCCACGAGAGCCTTGCGGCCCTAGTAGTTTTCAAGACTACCCGGATAAACCGCTCCCGCACCTCTCCAGGTGATAGCATTGTACCAAAACTACCTTGACTACTCAAAGCGGATACGCTACAGTAGTGACATGGAGAATGCTGCCCAAGAAGAGAAGTATTTGCCAGAAAAACCTCAGGAATTGCCATCGCCGCATGATGTGCAGCTGCCTGAGCACACCCAGCCTATATTTGACCACGATGTCAGAACCCTTCTCTCCTGGCATGCGCCTGGCAGGCCATTTCGAAGACGCGGAAAAGAATATTACATCAACATATTCCTTATCACGCTTGCAATTGAGGTGATCCTCTTTTTATTCCAGCAACACGCCCTTATGGCAGTTGTTGCCGCATTGGTTTTTGTCAATTACGCGCTTAAGACAGTCGCCCCGCATGATTTTCGTTACCGGATCTCAAGCGAGGGAGTAACAATTGAGGATCACTTCTATCTCTGGCAGGAGCTATATGATTTCTATTTCAAGCAGCAGGATGGTAGTGATTTGCTCCACATAAGAACCCGCGCCTATTTCCCAGGCGAGTTAACTTTGGTATTAGGCGATGTGCACAGAGAACAAGTCAAGTCAACACTTTTGCTGTATTTGCCTTTCAGAGAATATATCAAGCCAACTTTTATGGAAAAATCAGGCGATTGGTTGGCAAAGACTTTTCCCCTTGAGAGAACCAAGCCGCACCACACGTAACTGTTCACACTTCTGACACAAACTTTATTGTTCGAGCGTAATGAAATGAAGTCGAGAACTTCTCGATTCGGCTTTCAGCCTCACTCGAAGAATATCATGTTAGGACCGTGAGCAGTTACCACCACACCTAGAATTTGCCTCTGGAAGCTGAATCAGATAAAATACTGCTACTTGTTGCCAAGCTCCCGTAGCTCAGTTGGATAGAGCGCAACGTTGCGGACGTTGAGGTCGGAAGTTCGAATCTTCTCGGGA
>CAZTFV010000101.1:0-2697 GCA_964613075.1 uncultured Gammaproteobacteria bacterium
TCTACAATCCCCTGATAGAACACATCGTAACCGAAGAGCCCAAATCGCTTCAAATCTCAGGAAAAATCGGAAAAACAACGATCATTCCCATCCGCTCACTCTCAGATGCAGAATTGATGCAACTTTCGCACGACAAGCTCTTCCTAAACCTTGAAGAGATGAAAGTGATCCAGAATTACTTTACAAAAATCAAGAGAGACCCAACTGACTGCGAGCTTGAGATCCTTGCCCAGACATGGAGCGAGCACTGTGTCCACAAGACATTTAAAGCAGACCTCACCATAGACGGAAAGAAAAAAGCACCCTTGTTTGACCGCATCAAGAAAACAGCCAAAGGACATGATAATTTTATCGTCTCAGCATTTAGCGACAACTCAGGCGTTATTGATTTCTATGACGGATACGGCATCTGTGGAAAAGTCGAGACGCACAATAGCCCATCTGCTATTGAGCCGTATGGCGGCGCGATGACAGGCAGTGGCGGTGTCTTCCGCGATGTATTAGGTACGGGCCAGGGAGCGAAAGTCCTCGTCTCAACCGATATTTTCTGCTTTGCTCCGCCAGATCTGCCTGAGAAAAACCTCCCGCCCGGTTGTCTTCCTCCAGGTTACTTGCTCAAACGCGTCGTTGAGGGTGTTCGGGATTATGGCAATCGCGTCGGAATACCGACCAACAACGGCTCTATCCATTTCCATGAGGATTTTCGCGCCAAGCCGACTGTCGCCGTTGGCGCATACGGCATTATCAAAAAAAGCAAAGCGCAAAAAGGCACTCCCAAAGCAAAGGACTTGATCCTGACAATTGGTGGAAGAACAGGAAGAGACGGTATTCATGGCGCCACATTCTCATCAGGTGAAATGACTGATCGAACAATGACTGTATCTGGCACTGCCGTACAAATCGGTAATGCCATTGAGGAAAAACGCGTGATTGATGCGGTGCAGGTTTTACAAGAAAAAGGCTATATTCGTGCGATTACCGACTGTGGCGCAGGCGGCTATTCCTCAGCCATCGGTGAAATGGGCAAGGATATAGGCGCCACAGTACAACTTGAAAAAGTACCGCTCAAGTATCCGGGATTGTCTCCGTGGGAAATTTTTCTGTCAGAATCCCAGGAGCGGATGGCGCTTGCTATCTCACCGAAAAACAAAAAGCACGTACTTAATATTCTCAAGCTTTTTAATGTCGAAGGTGCTGTAATCGGCGAGTTTGATACGAGTAAACGCTTGCAGGTTTTTTACAAAACAGAAAAAGCCTGCGACTTATCTATGGATTTCCTGCACAACGGCCTGCCACAACGGCACATGATCGGCAAAACGAGAAAATCTATGATTGATCGTCATTCTCGCCCTTCTGTCATTCCCGCGGAAGCGGGAATCAGGGTAAACGAAGGCGAGAATCGAAGGATCCTCGATCACGTCGAGGATGACGAAGGAGGAAGCCTAGAAGTTCCAAAAAAGGAAACTGAATGGGCGAAGCTCTGGGAGAAAATAATGGCCCATGGAAACATCGCATCAAAAGAGCCGATTCTCAGACTCTATGATCATACTGTGCAAGGTCGAGCCGCCCTTCAGCCCCTAGGCGGTATCAATTTTGACGCCCCCAATGACGGCGCGATTGTGAAACCATTTCATGACAAACCATACGGCCTTGTCACAAGCCATGGACTCAATCCAGCTCTTAACCAAATTGACCCATACTGGGGAAGTATTTGGGCAATAACCGAGGCGGTGAGTAATTACGTCGCAATCGGCGGGGACCTGACTCATGCAGCGTTTATTGATAATTTCATCTGGCCATTTCCCGATGAAGAATCCCTCGCGGATTTGGACAAAGCGGTCGATGCGTGCGTCACAATGTCCAAGCTTCTCTACGTGCCGTTTGTCTCCGGCAAAGACAGCCTCTCCAGTACCTATCGCTTTAAAAATGGAAACGTGCTCAAAATTCCACCTGTATTACTCATATCAGTTTTCGGCAAAATCCCAGACGTCACAAAGACTGTAACTAGTGACTTTAAAAAAACCGGATCACTCATTGTTTTTGTAGGGAAACAAGATACAGACAATATGGGAGTATCAACCTACTATGATAACCTGCCTGCCGGCAAGGCAGGTACGTATCATTATAGTGGTAAGGTACCGAAAGTTGACTTAAAAACATTACCTAAAATGCTTATGAGAATAACGAAAGCTATTCAGGAGGGACAGGTTCTTTCCTGTCACGATATATCAGAAGGTGGACTCGCCGCAGCAATAGCGGAAATGGCATTTGGCGCAGGCTTCGGCGCAGAAATTAACCTCAAGGCAATTTCTCAATCGAGACCGGATTTTACTCTCTTTAACGAAACTGCGGGAACATTCTTGGTTGAAGTTGCCGATGAAAAAACCGCAACCCAGTTGTTTAAAAACGTTCCCCATGTAGTCATTGGTAGAACAATAATACAACCAATAATCACTGTTTCATTCGGCAAAAAAGAGCTGGTAAACGTCACTATTGATCGTTTAAAAAAAGCCTGGCAAAAACCAATGAGAGAAATATTTAGTTAGTTTGTTAAGGTCGCACCTTAACAAAAGGTGCGACCTTCTAAAAGATTTATGAACAAAAAACCAAAAGTTTGCGTCTTACGCTCAGACGGAACAAATTGCGATGAGGATTTGTCCTACGCTTTTCAAAAAGCAGGAGGGGACCCTGAGTATG
>CAZTFV010000102.1:0-2611 GCA_964613075.1 uncultured Gammaproteobacteria bacterium
AGGTTTTGCCTAATGGACTATCTGTGGCGTAGGTTACCCCCTCAACCATCATCGGTCGGGGCAACACCGGCTCGTCGGTAAAAACAGTCAGTTTTGCTTCATCTTTCTTTTCGTCTTTTTTCTCGCCGGCCCGCTCAAAAATTGCCTGTCGAGACCCATCACGCATATAGGTAATGCCTTTTAACCCTTGATCATAGGCAAGCATATACAATCGCTCTACATCTTCGACAGTGTGACTATTGGGCGCATTGACTGTTTTTGAAATAGATGAATCAATGTATTCTTGGGCAATTGCCTGGACATTGACATGATCTTCAGGCGTCAGGTCATTGGCTGCGACAAAATAGTCCGGTCGTTTTTCATCCGGATGCTGCTTCTTCCACTCACCGTATAATTTGTGGTAGACAAGCTGCTTGCCCAAACGCCCCATGTGGTAATACTCAAATTCATAGACAGGCTCAATGCCTGATGAAACACCTGAGAGAAGCGAGGTCGTACCGGTTGGTGCGATTGTCAGGAGTACCGCATTTCTGATCCCTTGCTTGGCAATTTTCTGCTGGATCGCTTTCGGCAGCATTTTGATGTGCCAACCTTTCATGTACTCTTTCTTATCAAATTTGGGGAACGAGCCTTTTTCCGCTGCTATGTCGGAGGATGCAATGTAGGCATTATCCCGAAGCGTCGCAAAGATTTTCTTGATAATCGGGAGTGATTCTTTGGCGCCGTAGCGGACTTTCATTTTAATGAGCGCATCAGCCAATCCCAGGATGCCAAGACCGGTGCGCCTGATGTCTTTGGCGCATTTCTCATTGTCATCAAAAAAGTAATAGGTCTCGTCAATGACATTGTCCAGAAAACGTATGGAGATTTGGACGTCTTTGGCAAATTGCGCGTAATTAAATGTTCCCTTTTTATTGACATACGCGGCAAGATTGATAGCGCCCAGATTGCACACAGCCCACGCACTTAGAGGTTGCTCGCCGCAATTTCCGGTAACGCAATGGTTGATGTAAAACGTGTGTGTTTCATCATATACAGTGATATCCCACACGTCTTCTTTTAGATCTGTTTTTTCAATAGCTTTTATTCGTATAAGCTCAAGGTCAGGTAATGCTCGCGAAGATGTGTGTTCCCTAACAATTCTTTCAAGGAACGCTTGTTTTCGTGGATGAGAAAGGGTAAATATTTTTCCAAAACTTACTGCATTATTACCATCTATAGTAACGTCATATCTCTCATATATTTTTGCATACTCTTTATGATTAGGAAACTTTACCTTTGTCGCTTCGCTTTTCCGAACATTGCTTTTTATGCCGTAAAAGCTTAAGAGAGAAGAAAAGTCTTCTGCAAGCTTTTTATGTTTCGTAGTTAAGACAATCCGATAATCTCTTTTCGCTATAAATCCATCTGAGCTAATAAGCCCATCCACGAATCCCTTGACAAACTCACTTCCTGATTGCCAAACAGCTGCTGGGAATCCATTCTCCTTTTTATCAACACCGAAAATATTGGCTAGGTTTTCTGCAAACTCAGAAGATGTAGATTGTATAGTATAGGTATTATCTCTTGCTTTCGTTAAAGTACTCTTCTCCTTTTTAAGTCTATTAATTACAGATAAAACATTGCCTGCTAGTGGTTTGTCTTCTTCTGAAAAAAGAAAACCAAATACTCTCTTCCTTGATCCTGCTTGCAGCAATTGCTGGCTATTGCTGTCTGGTGAAACAGGATGAACCATTCGCTGAGTGAAAAGATGAGAGGACTTATTAACAGCAGCGTGTTGCGAAATATAGTTTGCAATGCGGGATCCACTGGAAAATAACGATGTGTTTTTAAATATTTTTTGCCCCACCTTTTTGCTACGATCGGAAATCCACCCGTCACCATATAGCCAACCAACCATGAACCCTTCTTCTCTTGACAGTGCTTTCTGAGAATCAAATGCGATATCTTCAGCTTTCGGGAAGGGCAATATATTGCCTGATTGCAACTTGTCCGTTGTAACTTTACCAAACCCTCCACCTATAAGAGAAACTGGCCATTTGTGTTCAGCTGTAGCATAAATTTCTCTTCCATTATTCAGTGTAATTTTATACAGTTGTTTATTTTTTCCAGATAAAAAACACTCAGCTTCTGACCATTCACCATCCAGGTTTTTGACAAAAAATCTTTTTCCTTCTAACTGTTCAATTGGAAAAATTCCCTTCTTAGTCAAAACCCGAGTTCCAGCCCGCAGTGACGGGTTGGTTGCGATCAGATTCTCAAAATAAAAAGTGTTACTTCGCTTATTGCTTCGCTCCAGAAAATGAAGCCCCGGCTCAGCCGACCTCCAGGCTGCAGCACAGATGAGATCCCAAAGATATTTTGCTTTTATTGTCTTTTTGACAATTACTTTCCTTCCGGCTTTTTTCCAGGCAGCAATATCACCATCCCAGAGTTCGTCATACCGCGGGTCATCCAAATCAGGATACACAAGATCCCAGTTAGCATCTTTTTTTACTGCCTCCATGAATGCGTCCGAGATGCAGACAGAGAGATTGGCACCGTTGATGCGGGAAAGGTCCTGTTTCACCGTAACAAATTCTTCAATATCCGGATGCCAATCCCAGAGCAT